>JAHEKO010000020.1:2605-6102 GCA_024638355.1 Acidobacteriota bacterium | reverse complement strand
CGATGTCGAGCGCATCGTCGCCGACGCGACCGACCGCCCCGCGCTCGACGCGCTGTGCGCCTCGACCCGGGCGGTCGTGTCGACCGTCGGGCCCTATGCCCTCTACGGCAGCGATCTGATCGCCGCGGCGGTGGCGAGCGGGACCGACTACTGCGATCTGACCGGCGAGCCGCACTGGATGCGCTCGATGATCGACGCGCACGCGGCCGGAGCGGCCGAGTCGGGGGCTCGCATCGTGCACGCGTGCGGGTTCGATTCGATCCCGTCGGACCTCGGCGTTCTCTACACCCAGCAGCAAGCGATCGAACGGTTCGACGCGCCGTGCACGTCGATCGCGATGCGGGTGAAGGCGGCCAAGGGCGGTGCGAGCGGTGGCACGGTGGCGAGCATGGTCAACGTCATCGCCGAGGCGAAAGACGATCCGAGCCTGCGCTCGATCCTCAAGAACCCGTACGCGCTCGCCCCCGAAGGCATGCGTCAGGGCGTGCAGCAACCGAACGTTTCGAGCCCGACCCGGGACCCCCACACCGGCCGGTGGATGGCCCCGTTCGTCATGGCTTCGGTGAACACCCGTGTCGTCCATCGCACGCACGCCCTCCTCGGGCGACCCTGGGGCGACGACTTCCGCTACGACGAGGCCATGCTGGTCGGCGCCGGGCCCTTCGGCGCCGCCAAGGCGGCGGCGTTCACCGTAGGCCTGGGCGGGTTCATCGGACTGGCCTCGGTCGGCCCCATCCGTTCGCTCCTCGAGCGGCACGTCCTCCCCAAGCCCGGCGAGGGCCCCGACGCGAAGGCCCGTGAAACGGGGTTCTACGACCTCCGCTTCTTCGGCACCACGGCGAGCGGGGAGACGATCCGGACCCGCGTCACCGGCGATCGCGATCCCGGCTACGGCTCGACCGCGAAAATGCTCGGCGAGGCTGTGGTCACGATCGCCGGCCTTCCCGACGACCAGCCGCCCGGCGGATTCTGGACCCCCGCGACGGCGCTCGGTACGGCGTTCATCGACAGGCTCGAGCGCTACGCGGGACTCTCGTTCACCCTCGACCCATGAGCCCGAGCGGACGTTGACTTCCAGGACGCCACGAATCAAGACGACTGCCGCGCTGGCGCTGCTGTTTGCGGCGGTCGGCGCCTCTGCTCAGGGTGTGAGGACGGAGCGGCTGGTTCCGGAAGGCCTCGCGAGTCTGCAGTTGATCGAAGACTCGATTACAGGGCGCGAGATCGTCGACTATGTGATCGGCGCGGAACAGTCGCAGATCCTCTCCGTGGATCTGCAGTCGTCCAACGCCGCGAACTACTTCAATATCCTGCCGGCCGGATCGGACGAGGCGATCTTCATCGGATCGACCGCGGGTACCGTTGCGGATATCGCGGCGCCGTCGGCCGGGGAGTACATGATCCGGGTCTACCTGATGCGTAGCGCGGCTCGCCGGAACGAGACGGCCGAGTATGTCCTCGGCGTCACCCTCGGCCGTCCCGAGTTCGCCGACGGTCTGACGGGTGGTCCGGACTTCTGGGAAGTCTCGGGCCTGGAAGCGGGCGGCACGTTGAACCTGCGCGGCGGCCCGTCGACGCGCTACCCGGTCGCCGGCAAGCTCGAGAACGGCCGCGTGCTCCAGAACCGCGGGTGCCGCCTGACCGGCAGCCAGCGCTGGTGCCGGATCCGCGTCACCGGAACGGGCGCGACGGGTTGGGTCGCGGGCCGGTTTCTCGCAGAGGCGCCGCCGCCGCGGACGCCTGCCGTTGCGGAGGGCGGGCCGGTCGGCAACGGCGTGCCCTTCGACGCCACGGGCGCGATCCCGTGCGCGACCGGCACCGAGCCGATGCGGCACTGCGACTTCGGCGTGGTGCGCGCGGGCGCCGGCAATGCCGGCGTGTGGATCGCACTCGGCGACGGCGCCGAGCGACACGTCCTGTTCGAGAAGGGCGTGCCGGTGGCGACGAATTCAGCAGATGACCTGAGCTTCGAGAAGACCGGCGACCTGTTCCACGTTCGCGTGGGAGGCGAGCGCTATGAGATTCCCGAAGCGGTCGTTTACGGAGGGTGACGTGGCCGGCTCGGCGAGCCGGTCGCCGCGGTCTCACGCACCCGCGGTCGCTCCGCAGCATGACGAGCGGCTGAAAGAAACGGGCTGCGCGAGAACGCCGAGCAATGCTCGGACGCTTCAACCGGCGGGCGGATAGACGTAGCCGGCCTGCAGGCCCAGGGGAATGCCGAGCATCCAGTAGATCACCAGGAAGATCGTCCAGGTGACGAAGAGGCACACCGAGTAGGGCAGCATGATCGACACCACGGTGCCGATTCCGGTGGACCGGACGTAGCGTTTGCAGAAGACGACCACCAGCGGGAAGTAGGGCATCAACGGGGTGACGATGTTGGTGGTCGAGTCGCCCACTCGATAGGCCGCCTGGGTGAGCTCGGGCGAGAGGCCGAGCTGCATCAGCATCGGGACGAAGATCGGCGCCATCAGCGCCCACTTCGCCGACGCCGAGCCCACCAGCAGGTTGATGAGGGCCGACAGGGCGACGATGCCGACGATCGTCGCCTGCCCGGGCAGCCCCAGGTCGCGCAGGAAGTTGGCGCCCTTGATCGCCAGCAGCACGCCGACGTTGGACTGGCCGAAGGCGTAGATGAAGAGCGACGCGAAGAACGCCATCACCAGGTAGTAGCCCATGGTGCTCATCGCCTTGGACATGCCCTTGACGACGTCGCGATGGCTCTTCACCGACCCCGAGACGTAGCCGTGCACGATGCCGGGGATGATGAAGAAGAGGAAGATCAGAGGGACGATCGACTGCATCAGGGGCGCCGCGAAGGCGGTGATCTCGCCCGAGGGGGATCGCCAGGCCGAATCTCCGGGCAGCACCACCAGGAAGAGAACCACCACGCTGAGCACCATCGAGCCCAGGCCGGCGAAGAGGCCCTTGCGGTCGGCGCCCGACAGCTCCTCGATCTTGGGCATCTCGTCGGGGTCGCCGTCGATCGCCTCACCTGCGGTGACCCGCGGCTCGACCACCCTGTCGGTGAGATACCAGCCCACGGCGATCACCAGGATGGACGACAGCGAGGTGAAGAGCCAGTTGCACAGCGGGTTGACCTGGAGCCCGGGCTCGATCAGCTGGCCCGCCGCCTGGGTCAGGCCCTGGAGCAGGGGGTCGATGCCCGAGGGAACGAAGTTGGCCGCGAAGCCCCCGGACACCCCCGCGAACGCCGCCGCGATGCCGGCCAGGGGGTGGCGGCCGGCGGCGTAGAAGATCACTCCGCCGAGTGGGATCACCAGCACGTATCCGGCGTCGGCCGCCGTGTGGCTGACGATCGCCACCAGGATCAGCATCGGCGTGAGCAGGGACCTCGGCGTGAAGCCCAGCAACCACTTGAGGCCGGCGTTGATGAAGCCCGTGTGCTCGGCGACGCCGACACCCAGGAGCGCGACCAGCACGACCCCCAGCGGATGGAAGCCGGTGAAGGTGGCGACCATGTTCGACATGAACTG
>JAHEKO010000020.1:0-2505 GCA_024638355.1 Acidobacteriota bacterium | reverse complement strand
AGCCAGGCGGTCCTGCCGGGCTCGTTGACCCGCACCGGGTCCGGGTCGAAGAGGTTGCCGCGGTTGAGGTGCTGGGCGTAGGCCCGGTCAAAGACGTTGTCCAGACCGGCGAGAATCTCGAATGCGCCCCGCAGTCGTACGCCTGCCTGGAGATCGAGAACGGCGTGGCCGGGCGTCGGTCCGAAGTCGAGACCGCTGCCGATGCGGGGATCGTCATCGACGCGATCCTGTTCGAGCGCCCAGCGGAGAGCCGCTGCGCCGCGCCACGAGCCCTTGACGTGTTCGGCGGCGATGCGCCCCTGAAGGGCCGGAATCTGAGCCAGCGGCCGGTCGTCGGAGCGGTTTTCGCCTCGCACCCAGCTCGCATTGGCGGTGATTCCGAGCGTCTCGGTAGCTGTCCAGCCGGCGTCGACCTCGAGGCCGAACAACCGCGCGTCGATGTTGCGGTAGATGCTCGCACCGTCGCTCGCGGCGATTCCCTTCTGGGCGCGGGCGCGATCGCGGAGGATGAAGTTTTGGACCTCGTCGACGAACACCGCCGTGCTCCAGCGTCGGCCCCCGGCTGCCCGCGCCAGGCCGAGATCGATCTGATGGTGCTCGGCGAGGCCGAGGTCGGGGTTGCCGATCCAGCGCTTGATCGCCGCCGGGCTGCCGGCCGCCAGATAGCGCTCGGTGGCGTCGGGGGCGCGCAGACTGCGGCTGGCGCCGGTGAAGAGAGTCCAGGCCGAGCCGAGCGGGCGCTCGTAGCGGAGAAGCGCGCTCAGGCCGCTGTCGCTCCAGTCTTCCGCCGGGCGGCCGTAGTAGAGCCGGTAGAGGTCGTTGGGGCTCGGATTGGCGCCGACCGGCTGCCGATCGGCCTGGTCGGCCGAGGCCGCGAAGGAGTCGGCGCGAAGGCCGAATCGGACGCGCGAGCCGCTAGCCAGATCGCGCTCGCCCTCGACGAACACGCCACCCTGCGACAGGTCGGCGTCGGGCCACATGACCGACTGGAGCTTGTCGACGCGCTCCGGACTCGCCCCCGCGTACCGTAGCGCCAGTCGCTGATTGCGCTGGTAGTCGACGCCGAGGGTGATTCCGCCGCCGCCGGCGAAGTCCATGCGACCGCTGGCCCGGCCCCCGGAGGTGTCGGATTTCGTCGGTACCCGCAGCGCCATGGGAGCGCTGAGGGATCGCAGCGAGTAGTTGTCCATCAGATGGTCGACGCGGGACAGGTAGAGCTCGGTCTCGAAGGCCCGCCAGCGGCCGGTCCGCGGGAGGTAGTGGTAGTCGAGCCGAAGGGTGTCGCTGCGGTCCTCGGGCGAGTCCATACCGGCGCCGGCGAAGAGAGCGTCGTCGGTCAGGCCCTGCTCGTAGCCGAGCTCGAGGAACGCTCTGGCCCGATCGCCGACACCGACGATCACGTTGGCCATGCGACTGGAGTAGGCCGATCGGACGACGTCGCCGTTCCCGTCTTTGTAGCTGTCGAAACTCCTGGATTCGGCATCGGCGCGCAGGTAGAAACGTTGGGCGCTCCACGACGCCTCGACCGACGCGGCGGGTCGGTCCGTCCACGATCCCACGCCCCCGGAGGCGTCGATTCGCCAGGTGGTCTCCTCGGTGGGGGGCGGCGCCAGCCGCTCGTAGAGAACGGTGCCGGCGCTGCCGCCGGCCCCGTAGAGCAGCGACTGCACGCCCTTGATCACGGTTACGCGGTCGAATCCGGAGGTCGCGGCGAACGCGGTGGGCGGGTCCATCCGGTTCGGGCAGCCGCCGTGGATGTAGGCGCCGTCGACGAGGACGTTCAGGTTCGACTCGCCGAGTCCGCGAATCCAGGGCTCGAGTCCGTGCCCTCCCATGCGGCCGAGGGCGACTCCACTGAACCCCCGCAGGAGGTCCGCACCGTCGCCGATGGGCATCGACGGCAGGTCCTCGCGCCCGCGAACCTCGACGGCCGCGATCGGCTGCCAGTGGTCGACGACGTCGAGCACGTCATCGACGACCAGCGGCTTGGCATTCGAGGCGACGGTCTCTTCCGCCGTTGGCTTCGAGCTCGGGCCTGAGTCGATCTCCTCGGGCTTTGTTGTTGAATCGAGAGCGGCCACGCTCGCCGGCAGCCAGGCCGACAGGCTGACGACGACCGCGGCGATCGAAAAGCACTCTTCGATGCTGAGTCGCTGGTGACGGGACATCCGTTGGTCTCCTTCCACGTCCGAAACCGGACCTGTCCGTCCATGATTCGAGCGGACGCCCGTGGGGTGCGCGCGAGTGGCGGCGCAGCGCGGGGCGCCCTCGGCTAGGCCTCGAACACGGCAGCCGGGCGCGGAGGGGGAGACTCCGGGAGGATCAGCGGCTCGGTTGGCCGCGGTGACGTCCCTTGCGCCGCCCGAGCTTCGCGTGGCGCCGGCGGCGTGGCGAGCAGCGTCGGGATGACGGCACGATCGACTTCCGCCACGGCCGCGAGGAACGCCTCGGAGCCGGGGCCGGCAGGCTTGACGCAGCAGCCTTGCGTCCGGCCTCGCTGATGGA
>JAHEKO010000019.1:17050-18329 GCA_024638355.1 Acidobacteriota bacterium | reverse complement strand
CGTAGAAGGATCTCCTCGGTCAGCTCCTTCAGATTCAGGGTGCGAGCGATCGCCAGGCCGACGTCGTAGAGCGCTTCGAGCTCCACGCCGCGGTAGTTCACCTCGAAGCGCTGGCGCTTGAGATGGCGCTCGAGCCGCAGCCCCCGAACGCCGGCCGCCAGCGCGACCTTCAATCCTTGCTCGATGTCGGCCAACGGCCGGCCCGGGCGATCGACGAGCAGCACGCCGCCGGCGACGCCGACCCTCTCGAGACCGGCGGGTTCGCTGCCCTCTTCCAAGCTATCGGGAAACTCGCCAGCGCCGACGACCAGCTCTCGCTTCTGCACGGGGCGATCGCCCGTGTAGAGCGCCACCCCCGCGGCTTCGCAGCCGATCCGCAGCAGCTCGAGCAGCCGCTCCACCAGCACTCGCCCGCTCTCGTCCGAGCCGGCGAGCTCCAGAATCTCGCTCCAGGCCTTCGTCGCTTCCCTGGTCGCCACGCCGGTCATCTATGCGCTCACTTGAGCTCGCCGACCGCGCTCTCCTCGTCGGGGAAGATGGATGCGTACTGGGTCAGGCCCATGATGTGGAACGTCTTCTCGATGGTCGGGGTCAGGGAACAGAAAGCCAGTCGACCCTCGATGTCGAGCATCTTCTCGATGATTTCGATCAAGATCGAGATGCCGATCGAGTTGACGATCTTGGTCCCCGACAGATTCAGCAGCAGGGTCTTCTCGCCGTCGTCGATCAGCTTGAACGCCTCGCGGGCGATCTCTTCTCCACCTTGGTTGTTGATGTAACCCTCGGTGTAGATGACCGCGAGGTCGTCCCGGCGATCCACGGTCAGTTTCAGCGTCTCGCTCATCGTCACTTTTCTCCGCGCACTACCGGTGCTTGGCCATCACGATCTTCGTACCCTGCTCGTTGGAGCTGATTCTCACCTCGTCCATCAGGCCCTGGATGATCTGAAGGCCCCACCCGCGCTTGCTCTCCGCCTTGATCTTCTCCTCGATCGTCGGCATCGCCACCAGCTCCGGGTCGAACCCTACCCCGGTATCCCGGAGCACGATTTGGAGGATCTCGGGTTCTTCGTCGCCGAGAACCGAGAAGGTGATGTATACCTTGCGATCGGCCGCCTGACTGTGCTCGAAGGAGTTGATGCAGGCCTCGACTACCGCCATGCGAACTTCGTCGATCTTATCCGAGCTCATGCGCATGAACTCGGCCATGGCGGTCGCCGTCTTACTCGCCGCGATCTCCATGTCGGGCAGCATGGGGAGGGTGAGAGTCACCTCCCGTA
>JAHEKO010000019.1:15611-16950 GCA_024638355.1 Acidobacteriota bacterium | reverse complement strand
CTCGGGCCGGATCTCGCCGTCGGCGAGTGACAGGGCCGCCTCCACCAGGTTCTGCAGCTCGCGAACGTTGCCCGGGTAATCGTGTTCGAGCAGCAACGCGAGCGACTCGGAACGGAAGCGCGCCGCCTGGATCCCCTCGCGGGCGCAGAAGAGCTCGGTGAAGTGCCGCACCAGAAGAGGAATGTCCTCGCGCCGATCGCGCAGCGGCGGCAGCTTGATCTCGACGCCCTTGAGCCGGTAGTAGAGATCGTCGCGAAAGCGACCCTCGGCCACCAGCGCCTCCAGATCGCGGTGCGTGGCGGCCACCAGCCGCACGTCGATCGGAACCGGGGTCTGAGCGCCGACGCGGAGGATCTCTCGCTCCTGCAGGGCACGCAGGAGCTTCACCTGAACGGCCTGGCTGAGATCGCCGATCTCGTCGAGAAAGAGGGTGCCGGCGGCGGCGAGCTCGAACTTGCCGCGGCGCGCTTCGACGCCGGTCGCGACTCCCCTTTCGATGCCGAACAGCTCGCTCTCGAGCAGCGTCTCGGGGATGGCGGCGCAGTTGACCGCCACCAGCGGCCCGCTTCGCTCCGACTCGAGATGGATCAGCTTGGCCACCAGCTCCTTGCCGGTACCGCTCTCGCCCCGCACCACCACGCTCACTCCGCGCGGGGCCACCCGCTCGGCCAGATCGAGCGCCCGCCGCATCGGTGCGGCCTGGGCGACGATCCTGCCGCCACCGACCTTGCGGACGAGGTCGCCCTTGAGCGCGCGGTTCTCTTCCTCGAGCCGCTCGCGCTCGACCTCGAGCTCTTCCATCTGGCGCGCGCTGTCGAGCGCCACCGCGGCCAACGAGGCGACCGACTCCAGGAAGCGCCGGTCCTCGACGCTGAAGCCGGAGGCGCCGCCCCCCCGCTCCTCCTTGTCCAAGAAGGCCATATAGCCGAGGTAGACCCCGCGGTAGACCAGGGGAGTCGCCAGCAGGCTGGAGAACGCCCGGCCGGCCAGCGAGCCGTCGCTGAGCGACAGCGACTGGCCGCTGGCCAGGAGCTCGCGCCACAGCGGGTCGTCGAGAAACTGCTCGGCCGGCGGCGGGCCCTCCGCCCAACCGACCCCGGCGAGGCTCCGCGCCCCGCCGAACCCGTCGCGCGTGACCGCCACCGCCGCCGCGGGATCGACGATCGTGCACACCTTCTGGATGAGCTCGTCGACCAGCTCCTGCTCCGGGCGGTGAGCATGGAGCGCCACCCCGAGGTCGTAGAGAGTCTCGAGCTGGAGAATGCGCCGCTTCTCCGCCAGTGAAGAGCGATCGGTCGCGTTCATACCGGGGCCGGCCGCATTGTACTGGAGCCCCGAC
>JAHEKO010000019.1:7001-15511 GCA_024638355.1 Acidobacteriota bacterium | reverse complement strand
AGGTCCAGGATCTCGGCGATGTTCAGACCGCGGTAGCGCACGGCCAGCGTCTCGCGATCGTAGCGGGCGCCGCCGCACACCTCGCAGGTGACGTAGATGTCGGGCAGGAAGTGCATCTCGATCTTGATCTGTCCGTCGCCCTTGCACGCTTCGCAGCGGCCGCCCTTGACGTTGAAACTGAAACGGCCCGGCTTGTAGCCCCGCACCCGCGCCTCCGGAGTGCGGGCCATCAGATTGCGGATCTGGCCGAACACCTGGGTGTAGGTCGCCGGGTTCGACCGCGGCGTACGGCCGATCGGGCTCTGATCGATGGCGATGACCTTGTCGAGGTGCTCGAGGCCGTCGATGCCGTCGTGATCGCCGGGGCGGTCGCCGGCGCGGTAGAAGTGTCGCGCCAGGTCGCGGTAGAGGATGTCGTTCACCAGGCTGCTCTTGCCGGAGCCCGAGACTCCGGTGACGACGATGAAGCTGCCGAGCGGGAACTCGACGGTGACGTCTTTGAGGTTGTGATGCCGGGCACCGCGCACCACCAGGTGGTGGCCGTTGGAACCACGCCGCTCGGGTACAGGGATCGCCACGCGGCCGCTCAGGTACTTCGCCGTGAGCGACTTGCGGCTCTTCTCGAGCTTGGCCGGAGACCCGGCGGCAACCACCTCGCCGCCATGCACTCCCGCTCCCGGACCGAGATCCACCACCCAATCGGCCGCTCGGATCGTCTCTTCGTCGTGCTCGACCACCAGCACCGAGTTGCCGAGGTCGCGCATCCCCTTGAGCGTCCCGATCAGGCGGGCGTTGTCCCGCTGGTGGAGCCCGATCGACGGCTCGTCGAGCACGTAGAGCACCCCCATCAGCTTGCTGCCGATCTGGGTCGCCAGCCGAATGCGCTGGCTCTCGCCGCCCGAGAGCGAAGCGGACGAGCGCTCGAGCGATAGATAGCCGACGCCTACGTCGTCGAGGAATCCGAGCCGGTCGACGATCTCCTTGACCACCTTGCCGGCGATGGCCCGCTGGCGCTTGTCGAGGCGCAGCGCCTTCATCTTCTTGCGCAGCACGGAGACGGTCAGCCGCGACAGCTCGTCGATCGCGCGCCCGCCGACCTGAACCGCCAGCGCCTCGGCGCGCAGTCTCCGACCCTTGCAGTCGGGGCACCGATGCATCGACATGTACTTCTCGATCTCGGTCCGAACTCCGGCCGACTTGGTGTCGCGGTAGCGCCGCTCGAGCACCGGCACGATCCCCTCGTAGCTGCCGCGCCAGGTGTAGCTCGAGCGTTTGCCGGCCAGCTCGAAGGTCATCTCGCGATCGCCGCTGCCGTGGAGGATCACCTCGCGCACGCTCTCCGGCAGCTCGCGCCACGGCTCGTCGAGGGAGAAGCCGAGCTCGCGCGCCAGGGTGGTGATCATCCGCATGCGCCACGACTTGGAGCCCGCGGGCCAGGGGGCGATAGCGCCTGCCTTGATCGATCGCGCCGGATCGGCGATGACCTTGTCCTCGTCGATGCCCATGAGCGTGCCGAGCCCCGAGCACGCGGAGCACGCGCCGTAGGGACTGTTGAAGGAGAAGAGCCGCGGCGTGACCTCGGCCAGGCTCGTGCCGCACTCCGCGCACGAGTAGCTCTGCGACAGCGTCTCCTCGGGGAGGCCCTGAGGCGCGATCACCACCAGGCCGCCGCTCACCTTGAGCGCGGTCTCGATCGAGTCGGCGAGCCGGCGCTCGATCTCGGGCTTGATCACCAGCCGATCGACCACGATGTCGATCGTGTGCTTCTTCTGCTTGTCGAGCTTGGGCGGCTTGCCGCGCAGCTCGACCGTCTCGCCGTCGATGCGGGCACGCACGAAGCCCTCCCTGGCGATCTGCTCGAGCTGCTTGCGGTATTCGCCCTTCTTGCCGCGCACGTAGGGGGCGTAGACCACCAGCCGCGTGCCGGCGGCGAGCGCCAGGACGCGATCGACCATCTGCTGCACGGTCTGGGGGCGAATCTCGTTGCCGCAGCTCGGGCAGTGCGGCACGCCGATCGACGAGTAGAGCAGCCGCAGGTAATCGTGGATCTCGGTGACCGTTCCGACCGTCGAGCGCGGGTTCTTCGACACCGACTTCTGCTCGATCGAGATGGCCGGAGAGAGCCCCTCGATCGAGTCGACGTCGGGCTTCTCCATCTGCTGGAGGAACTGCCGGGCGTAGGCCGAGAGCGACTCGACGTAGCGGCGCTGGCCCTCGGCGTAGAGGGTGTCGAAGGCGAGCGACGACTTGCCCGAGCCCGACACACCGGTGATGACCACCAGCCGGTTCCGCGGGATCTCCAGGGTGATGTTCTTGAGGTTGTGCTCGCGCGCGCCGCGCACCACGATCGAGTCCATAGGGGAGGGATTCTAGCCCCACTCCGCGCCGCGCGGCCGATGCTAGAGTAAAGCGACGGGAGGGCGAAATCGATGCATTTCGAGAGCGAGCTTCACAAAGAGGTGCACGACCAGGTGGGGGTCTTCCTCGACGAGCTCTTCGACGCTCCGCATCACGACCTCGCCAACGGTCACTACTACGTCGGCTACGGCTCCACCATCCTCGAGGTGTCGGTCGAGCCCTACGGCCCCGACGACACCCTGGTCGAGGTGACCGCCTACTGCGTTCAGGGCGTCGAGATCTCCGAGGAGCTCGCACTGGGCCTGCTACAGCTCAACCAGCAGCTACCGGTCGGCGCCTTCTCGGTCGTCGGCCGCGACATCTTCTTCTCCCACACGCTGCTCGGCCGCTCGCTCGATCGCAAGAATCTGCTCGGCGCGATCGCCGCGGTGGCCAACGTCTCGGACGACTACGACGACCGGATCGTCGAAAAGTACGGCGGACAGACCGCCCTCGACCGGATCCGCGCCACCGGCGGACGCAAGAAGCGCCGCGAAGCGCTCGAGTCGCAGTAGGCCCGGCGCCAGCGGCCTTCTAGCCGCGCCGGCCGACCTCTTCCTCCATCTCCCGCTGCACCTGGCGCTTCTTCTTCTCCTGGCGCTTGTCGTAGAGCTTGCGACCCCGGGCGAGAGCGATCTCTACCTTGATCCGGTTCTTCTTGAGGTAGACGGACAGCGGCACGCAGGTCAGGCCGTGCAGGGTCGTGCGGCCGAAGATCTTGTCGATCTCGCGGCGATTGAGCAGTAGCTTGCGCGGCCTCTCGGGATCGTGATTCTGACGATTGCCGTGGCTGTAGGGGCTGACGTGCGCGCCGACCAGCCAAGCCTCGCCATTGCGAATCTCGACGTAGCTGTCCTTGAGCTGGATGCGGCCGGCACGGATCGACTTGACCTCGGTGCCGACCAGCACGAGGCCGGCCTCGAATTTGTCGAGGATCTCGTAATCGTGGCGGGCGCGGCGGTTGCTGGCGAGAGCCATGAGACCCGGATGTTACAGTCGTTGCAATGAGCCTGGGTGGGGCACTGATTCTCGCCGGGCTTCTCTCCATCTTTGGCGGTCCGCCGAGGGCGGCGCAGGTGACGGACCTCGAGGTCGAGCTCGCCGAGTCCCGGCTCGCTGTGAGCTTCGGGCTCAGCGGTGGAATCGACGAGGAGCTCCTCGAGCGCATCGAGGCCGGCTTGCCGAGCGGCTTCACCTACCAGTTCAAGCTGGTGCGCCCGCTCCGGGGCTGGTTCGACCGCTCGCTGGCCGAGAGCCGCCTCGAGGCGGTCGGCATGTACAACGCGGTGACTCACGAATACCAGGTCAACTACAAGCACAACGGCAAGCTCACCATCAGCCGCGTGGTGAGCGACCGCGACGAGCTCGAGGCCGCCCTGACCCGGTTCGACGACTTCGTCCCCTTCCCGATCGAAGAGATCGTGGCGCGCAAGCAGGTTCGCCTCAGGGTGCGCGCCGCGCTCGGCTCGCGCAACCTCCTGCTGCTCATCCCCACCACCGTGCACACCGGCTGGGCCGAATCGGAGCGGTTCTTCCTCAGCGACTCCGGCCTGGTCGAGCAGGAGTAGCGGTGGATCTGCGCGAGCAGCTGCTCCGGCGGCGGAAGGACAGCCGGTGGATCGTCGGCGGCCTCGCCATTCTGCTGCTGCTGCTCTCGGCCATCTTCTATCTGATCCAGCGCAGCCGGGAGCTGCCGACCGACGAGGTCACCAACCGGGTTCTGCTCTTCGTACTCTGGTACATCAACCTGGTTCTCATCATCACCATCCTCTTCGTCCTGCTGCGCAATCTCTTCAAGCTCCTCGTCGAGCGGCATCAGAAGCTCTTCGGCTCGAAGCTCAAGACCAAGCTGGTGGCGACCTACTTCGGGCTCGCTCTCTTCCCGGTTCTCCTCCTCTTCGTCTACGGCAGCCAGCTCCTCCAGGGCTGGATCGACCGTTGGTTCAACGAGCCGGCGATCAAGCAGGTCATGGAGCAGGGCTACGAGGTGGCCCAGGCGCTCTACGTGCAGGTCAACGAGCGCGACAGCCGCGACGCGCGTCGGGTGCTCAAGGAGATCGAGGGGTTCGACCTTCAGGATCCGAGCGCCCGGCCGGAGCTGGCGGCGAAGCTCCAGGAGCTGCTCAACGAGCTCGAGCTCGACTTCCTGTCGGTCTTCAGCGACATCGACTTCGTGCACGCCATCGTGCGTCCGCAGTCGGGAATCGGCGCGGTACCCGACCACGGCGACCGCTTCCTGAGCGCGACGCTCGAAAAGGGCGAGGGCCAGAAGATCCTGCCCATGGTCGAAGGCCAGGGGCAGGTGCTGCTGGCGGCGGTCGCCGCGCCCGATGGCGGCGGCAAGCGGACCATCGTCGTCGTCGGCTCGCAGGTCGAGGCGCAGCTCGCGGGGCAGAGCGAGAAGCTGATCCAGGCCTACCAGGGGTACCGCCAGCTCGAGGTCCGCAAGAGCGACATCAAGACCACCTATCGCCTGACCTTCCTGATGGTGACCCTGGTCCTGCTCTTGATGACCACCTGGGTCGGCCTCTACCTCGCGCGCCGCGTGGTGGTGCCGATCGAGGCGGTGGCCGAGGGCACTCGGCGCCTCTCGGAGGGCGACCTCGACTACCAGGTCGAGGTGCCCGCCGACGATGAGCTGGGAGTTCTGGTGCGCTCGTTCAACCGCATGACGACCGAGCTGCGCCGCAACAAGGAAGAGCTGATGTCCGCCAATCGCGACCTGGCGGAGGAGCGGGCCGTCATCGCCGCCGTGCTCCAGAACGTCGCCGCCGGCGTCATCTCGATCGACGAGGACGGTCGCATCATCACCTGCAACCGCGCGGCCCTGAAGATGCTGCACCAGCCCGCCGAGAAGGCCGTCGGCCGGCCGTTCCGCGAGCTCTGGGAGGATCCCGAGCGCGGCAAGCTGGCCGAGCTGTTCGAGCAGGATCCGGGACCGTCGGGCCGGCTCAGCCGCGGTCTGCGCCTCTTCCTGGGCGACGAGTGGAAGACGTTCGAGGCCAAGGTGCGCACCATGCGCGACCGCGAGGGGCACGTGAGCGGCCGGGTGATGGTGCTCGAGGACCTGACCGAGCTGATCAGCGCCCAGCAGAAGGCGGCCTGGACCGATGCCGCGCGCCGGGTGGCGCACGAGATCAAGAACCCCCTCACCCCGATCAAGCTCACCGCCGAGCGGCTGCTGGTGCGCCATCGGCAGCGGGACGGCGAGCTCGGGCCGGCACTCGAGGAGGGGATGCAGACGATCGTCCGCGAGGTCGACTCGATGCACGGCATGGTCGACGAGTTCTCGCGCTTCGCGCGCATGCGGCCGCCGCAGCCGACCCAGGTCGACATCCAACGGCTGGTCGGCGAGACGCTCAAGCTCTACGACGGCCTCAAGCCGGGCGTCGAGGTCGAGAGCGAGATCGCCGACGCCGCCGAGAGCGCGCTGGTCGACGGCGAGCAGATCCGCCGGGTGCTGATCAACCTCCTCGACAACGCCCTGGAGGCGACCGAGGCCCCCGGGCGGGTCAGCGTGAACGTCCTTTCCGACAACGGCTCGCTCGAGATCGAGGTCGCCGACACCGGCGCCGGCATTCCACCGGCGGCCCGCGAGAAGCTCTTCATGCCCCACTTCTCCACCAAGGGCCGCGGCACCGGCCTCGGTCTGTCGATCGTCTACCGGATCATCGACGAGCACCACGGCACCATCCGCGTCGAAGACAACGAGCCGCAGGGGACCATCTTCCGTATCCAGCTGCCGCAAGGGTGAGCGATAATCGAGCCATGTCCTCCCCTACGGAAACTCTCCAGAACGACCTGAAGGCGGCGCTCAAGGCGGGCGAGAAGGAGAAGGTCGCCACCCTGCGGCTGCTGCTTTCCGCGATCAAGAACGAGCAGATCCGCACCGGCGGCGAGCTCGACGAGCAGGCCTTTCTCAAGCTGGTCCGCAAGTCGATCAAGCAGCGCAACGACTCGGCCGAGCAGTACCGATCGGGCGACCGCGAGGAGCTGGCCGCGAAGGAGGAGCGCGAGGCCGAGATCCTCGGCGCCTACATGCCGCCCGAGATCGGCGAGGACGAGATCCGGACCGCCTTGCGCGAGTTCATTGCCGCCGAGGGCCTCTCCGGACCGAGCGCCATCGGCCCGATCATGAAGGAGATGCTCGCGCGCTTCGCGGGCCAGGCCGACGGCGGCACGATCAACCGCCTCGCCCGCGAGATCCTGAACGAGTCGGCCTGATGCGCCGGGTCATCGTCGGCACTGCCGGCCACATCGACCACGGCAAGACAGCGCTCGTCGAGGCGCTTACCGGTATCGACTGCGACCGCTGGAGCGAGGAGAAGGACCGCGGCATCACCATCGACATCGGCTTCGCCCATCTCCAGGAAGGCGACTTCCAGATCGGCTTCGTCGACGTACCGGGCCACGAGCGGTTCCTGCACAATGCGCTGGCCGGGCTGGGCGGCATCCGGATCATGCTGCTGGTGATCGCCGCCGACGAAGGGGTGAAGCCGCAAACCCGGGAGCACCTGGCCATCTGCTCGCTCCTCGGCGTACCGGCCGGCGTCGTCGCGCTGACCAAGTCGGACCTGGTGTCCGAGGATCTGATCGAGCTCGCTCAGCTCGAGATCGAAGAGCTCGTCGCCGGCACCGCCTTCGGTGACTCGCCGGTCGTGCCGGTATCGAGCGTCACCGGCGCCGGCCTCGACCGGCTGCGCGCCGAGCTCGCCCGCCTCGCCGACGCGCACGAGACCGCGCCCGAGCCGGACCGGCCGGCACGCCTGCCGATCGACCGCGCCTTCGTGCTCAAGGGCCTCGGCGTGGTGGCCACCGGAACCCTGGCCGGCGGCCGGATCGCCGCCGGTGACTCGCTCGAGCTCTTGCCGGCCGGCATCCGCGTGAGGATCCGCAGCGTCCAGGTGCACGGCGAGGAGCGCCAGAGCGCGGAGACCGGCGAGCGGACCGCGCTGCGGCTTTCGGGCGTCGACGCCGACAAGATCGAGCGCGGCATGCAGCTCGTCTCCCCCGGCTCGATCGAGCCGACGGCGGCGCTCGAGGCGCGCTTTCGGCTGCTGCCCGATGCGCCCAAGCCGATCACCGGGTCGACCGAGGTGCGGTTCCACCTGCTGTCGACCGAGGTTCCCGCCCGCCTCCGCCCGCTCGACGGCAAAGCCATCGAGCCGGGGAGCACCGGCGCGGTGGAGATCCGCCCGGCGCAGCCGGTGGCGGCGATTCGCGGCGACCGCTTCATCGTCCGCCGGCTTTCGCCGCAGAGCACCCTGGGTGGGGGCCTGATCCTCGATCCGCGCTGGGCGCGCAAGCGCGGCGCCGACCTCGAGCGCGCGGTCGGGGCGCTGGCCGAGGGCGCCGACGCGGCGCTCGTGCAGTGGGTGCGCGAAGCCGGCGAGGGCGGCGCGACGGCGGACTCGCTCGCCCGGCGCCTCGGGGGCGAGAGTGGCGAGGTCGAAGCGCGCCTCGGGCGTCTGATCGAGTCGCACGGGCTGCTGCGGGTGCCGGCCGGAAGCGGACACGGCCAACGCTGGCTGCACGCCGTGGCCTACAAGCGGGTCGCCGAGCGCGCTCGGGCGGCGCTCGCCGACTACTTCGCCAAGGACCGCCTGGCGCGCGGCATGTCCAAGGCCGAGGCGGTGCGGCGCATCCTGCCGGGTCGGGCGGCCGATCTGGCCGACGTCTACCTCGACTGGCTCGGGCGCCAGAAGATCCTGACCGTGGACGGCGATCTGGTGAACCAGCCGGGGCGATCGGCGAGCCTCACGGGCGAGGAGTCGCGGCTCGCGACCGATCTTCTGGCGCGCTTCGACCGCGCCGGCCTCACGCCGCCGACGCCCGGCGAGCTCCGTGCCGAGTTCGACACCAAGCCGCAGATCCTCGAGGGCGTGGTGCGCTATCTTCGGCAGCGCGGCAAGCTGGCCGGCCTGCCGGGCGATCTCGTCATCGCCAGCTCGGCGATCGAGAGCGTGCGGGGGTCGCTCGAGGAGAGCGATTGGGAGTCGTTCTCGGTCGGCGACTTCAAGGAGCGATTCGGTCTGACGCGGAAATGGGCGATCCCGGTACTCGAGCACCTCGACTCGATCGGGGTGACCCGGCGCGCGGGCAACAAGCGAATC
>JAHEKO010000019.1:0-6901 GCA_024638355.1 Acidobacteriota bacterium | reverse complement strand
GGAGTCGTTCTCGGTCGGCGACTTCAAGGAGCGATTCGGTCTGACGCGGAAATGGGCGATCCCGGTACTCGAGCACCTCGACTCGATCGGGGTGACCCGGCGCGCGGGCAACAAGCGAATCCTACTGAGGAGGCCCGCTTGAGCGAGACCATCGCCGTCCTCGGCGCCTCGGCCGACCGCAGCAAGTACGGCAACAAGTGCGTACGCGCCTACGCCTCGGCCGGCTGGCGGGTCTTCCCGGTCAACCTGCGTGAAACGGAGATCGAGGGCCTGCCCGCCTACAGCGACCTCGAGGCCGTGGCGGAGAAGATCGGCGGACGCATCCACCGGATCAGCGTCTACCTCCCGCCCGAGACGACCCGCGGACTCCTGGCCGAGCTCGCCGCGGCCGGCGCCGAGGAGTGCTTCTTCAATCCCGGATCGGCCGATCCGGAGACCCTGCAAGAGGCCACGCGAATCGGCATCGTCGCGCGCGACGCCTGCAGCATCGTCGACATCGGACTCAGCCCGTCGCTCTTTCCCTAGAGCGGCGAATCGATCGCAATCGGTCACACGAGGCTCCAAGACAATGATCGCCAAGCTGAAAGCTCGAGTCTCCTCGCTCCTCCTGGTCGTCTCCGTGCTCCTGGCGGCGCCCGCCGCGGCATGGGACAAGACCGGTCATCTGACCGTCGCCCGTATCGCCTGGGAGCGGATGTCGCCCGCGGCGCGCGCGGCGGCGGCCGAGCTTCTGGCCGCCGTGCCCGAGGACGCCGATCTTCGGCAGCTCCTGCCCGCAGGATCTCGCCCGCTCGCCGAGCGGCAGGCCGAGCACTTCCAGCTCGCGGCCTACTGGCCGGACATCGTCCGTGACGGCGACTTCCCCGAGCGGCGCGAAAAGTACCACCACGGCGACTGGCACTACGTGAATCACTTCTTCGAGACCCGCGGCCCCGACAACACGCCGCACGAGCGCACCGACATGGAGCTGCTGGGACGGCTGATCGAGCGCCTCGACGCGCTGGTGCCGACGCTGGGCGCCGCCTCGCTGCCCGCCGCCGAGCGCGGCATCCGCCTCGCCTGGGTCCTCCACCTGGCCGGCGACGTCCATCAGCCGCTGCACGCAACCGGCCGGGTCACGCCGACCGAGCCCCAGGGCGACCGCGGCGGCAATCTCTTCGAGCTCCACGGGCGATGGAACCTGCACTCATTCTGGGACCGGATCCTGCGCGAGTCGTACACCCGGTGGTGGTTCCAGAGTGAAGACTCCTACGTCCGGCGCATCGCCGGCGCGATCACCGGCGAGCACCCGGCGAGCGAGTTCGGCGAGCGCGTCGAGAGCCGTGACTTCGCCGCCTGGGCGCGGCAGAGCTTCGAGATCTCGATGGCGAGCGTCTACCCGCCCGAACTCGAGCGCGGCCGGAAGCCGCCGCGCGGCTACAAGGCGCACGCGCTCGCCACCGCGGAGGAGCGGGTGGCCCTGGCGGGGTATCGATTGGCAAACGTCCTCGACCAGGAGCTCGGAGCGCCGCAATCAGAGCCAGGACGATGAGCGTAGGCGTCGAGCTCGAGCTGGGAGTCCTCTTCCTCATCCAGACCGTCGGCCACGGCGTGTTCGACCGCTTCGAGGTCGAGACCCCCGCCTGGCGCAAGATCCTCAAGTGGCTGATCGTGGCCGGGCTGACCCTCGGGCTCTACATGCAGGTCGGCCACTGGGCGCTGATCCTGCCCGTCGCCGGCGGGCTCGCCGGCGCCACCTTCCACCTCGCCTGGTGCCGCAAGCACGGCATCAACCCGCTGCGCGCGACGCCGCGCCGCAAGTACTGGGAGCTGCGCGGCTGGGAGTGGACCGAGTAGGGGCCGCTCCGCGACTGCAGAAGGACGACCGCCGACCGCGCCGCTACGGCTTGGTCCAGACGGCGGAGAAGCGTGTGCCGTAGGCCTGCACCTGGTGCAGCCGCAGACCCTTGGCCGCGAGCTCGTTGTACCGCTTCTGGTAGCCGCTCGAGGTCATGCCGTAGTAGTGGGCCCAGCTGCCCGGGAGCCGCTCCCAGATCGCGGCGTAGCGGTACGCGTTGCCAACCCGGTAGGCCGAGAAGCAGACCACCCGCAGCCCCTTCTTCCAGAACTCTTCGAACCGCTTGTTGTACTGCGACGAGGTCATTCCGTAGTAGGTGGCGTAGCCCTTCGAGGACCTCTTCACCCAGACCGCGGCGACGCGCGGTCCCGAGCCCGTGGCGTAGACGCTCAGGTCGGTGTTGACGTAGCCCTTCTTGTAGAGCGAATGCCACAGGCTGTCGAAGGCGGCGAGGGTGAGTCCGTGCCGCGCCTCGAAGACGCCGTCTGTCCGGGTCCAGATGGCGGTGAAACGGGTTCCGCCGCTCGTCTTGGCAGCGGTGACGCGCTCCGGCCGGTAGCCCGCCTTCTTGAGCGTCTCGAAGGCAGCCTGGTAGGAGGAGCCGGAGATCAGGTGCCGGACGGGACGCGGTGAGCGCTTCTGGAACGACCCCGCCATGCGAAGAGTCGAGCCGGTGAGCGTGGCCGACAGCGTTCGCGGCCAGAGCCCGCGGTTGACCCAGTAGTCGAAGCAGAGCTGGAACTGGCCCGCGGGGAGCCCGTGGAAATCGGGCGGGCAAGGGGGCTGCACGAGCAGCTTCCTCGACTTGTGCTCGAGGGTCAGGTGGATCCTGTCCCGCTGCCCCTTGGTCAGCTTGCGCGGCATAGGGCAGCTGAAGTAGCTCATGACGTTGTCGACCTGCGGGTCGAACGAATACCGGTAGGTCTTCCCCCCGTAGGAGCCGGTCACCACGCGCGTCTTGGAGTCGCAGCGCGGCCAGCCCATCGCGTCGTAGATCGTCGGGTTCGGATCGGGCGGTGTGTCGGTGATCAGATCGCCGTTGAGCGCCTTGTTCTTGCCGCCGTTCTTGCTGATGTACAGGTGAAGCAGGCGCTTGGCCTGCTCCTTGCCGTGGCCGCCGCCGATCTTGGCCCACTGGCTCCCCGAGCGGCGGTAGACGTTGTCCCCGGCATTGACCCCCCAGACGACGGAGCTTGAAGCGACCGAGACGTACTTCAGCTTGCCGGCGACCTTCACCCACTTGTTGCCGCTTCTGCGGTAGATGTCGTCCTTGCTGTTGACGCCCCAGATGTTGTCCTTGTCGCCGACCGAGATCTGCTTGAGCTTGCCGGGCACCTGGCTCCACCCGGATCCGGTCCAGCGGTAGATGTTGTCGCCCGCGTTGACGCCCCAGACCGTGCCGTCCTTGCCCACCGAGACGTGCTTGAGCTTGCCCGCGACCTGGGTCCACTTGCTGCCGGTCCGGCGGTAGATGTTGTTGCCCGCGTTCACGCCCCAGACGTGGCTCTGGCTCCCCACGGAGATCTGCTCGAGCTTGCCGGCGACCTTGGTCCACTTCGAGCCGCTTCGGCGGTAGATGTTGTTGCTCGCGTTCACGCCCCAAACCGTCCCGTCGGAGGCGACGGAGACGTGCTTGAGCTTGCCGGCGATCAGCTCCCAGCCATTGCTGTCTCGCCGGTAGATCTTGTCGTCGGCGTTGACCCCCCAGACCCTCGTGCTGCTGCCGGCCGAGATCTGCTCGAGCTTGCCGTCGGGCTTGTCGGGGTAGATGATCGAGCTCCCCGCGCCCGGAAACGTGTGGTAGAGGCCGAGGTAGTGGCCGATCTCGTGAGCCAGAAAACCGCCCGAGATGTTCTTCGCCGCGTTCGGCATGGCTACGAAGTTGACGTTCTTCGGCTCCCACTTCCACGACGGCGGAATCGGCTTGCCGATGTCGGGCGGATAGGCGTAGCCGTTGCCCGTCGGGTCCTTGCCCTCGCCGTGCCGGAAGAAGACCACGATCTTGCCGGGCCGCTTGGCGGCGATCCCGTTCGGCTTTGCCGCCCAGTTGCCCGTCCGGGTCAGATTGTTGAGCTTCGTGTCCTTGACCGGCGCCCAGGTCCAGGTCTCCTTGGCGTCGAAGTGCAGGCGGATACCCGCCTGCTTGAAGACGATGTTGGCATCCTTGACCCAGTTCTCGAGCTGCTTCGCGGTGAAGTCGTACTTCCGCTTGCCGTTCGAGTCCGCGCACGGAATAGCATGAATACGTAAAACGACGTCGTTCGCCATGGGACCCTGCCTCCCTTCAGGCCTCGGTACGAGGCCCGGTCTGTTTGAATGCTGAGTTGAGACGGACTATAGCAACGCGGCGGAGTGCACGCCTTGCGACGCCGCGGCGAGAAGGTACGCTGCGGGCGACGCGCTACGAGGGAGGAGACCCGCGATGATCACCACCCATGGCCTCAATCACCTGGCACTACCGGTCAGGGACCCGCAGCGATCCGCGCGCTTCTACGCGGACCTCTTCAACATGGAGATCACCTTCAGCTCGCCCGACGTGGCTTTCCTCAAGACCGTCGGCGCGAGAGACATGATCGCGCTCAACCGCTCCGAAGCCGAAGTGGGGTCGAGCCGGGAGACGATGCACTTCGGCTTCTGGGTCGACCCCGAGCAGTTCGACATGGCCGTGCGCACGATCGAGGAGGGCTCCGTCAAGAAGATCTCCGAGCCGAGCCGGAGGGAGATCGGCCGCTACATCTTCATCGAGGATCTCGACGGCTACACGGTGGAGATCTTCGAGTGTCTGTCGCCGCCCTACGCCTAGTCGCGCACCCGATCGACTTCGCTGCCGCCCGTCGTAGCCTCGAGGGTCACGGCGAATCGGCTTGGCCTACTCCTGGCGGGTTCGAGGGGTGGCAGCCAGCAGCAGCGCTGCGCTACCGATGGCCAGGCAGAGCGGCGTGTACAACCGGGTGTCCCAGTACGCGAACGGCGTCTCCGTGACCGACTTGAAGACGCCGAGCACGTAGAAGTCGCCTACTGCCCGCAACAGGAAAACGGCCGCCATGGCGCAGCATGCGAACGTCGACATCCACTTTGGCAGGGAGCGGAGGATCAGGTCGCCTCGGGCAAGCGAGACCACCGACGCAAGAGCCAGGGCCGCGGCGACGGCCATCCAGGAGAGACTCGACGGCCACGATCGCTCCATGCCGGGCGCGCTCGGGATGATCGCCAAAGAGCGCCAGGCACCGAGGGCGCCGGCGATGTGGAAGACGCACAAGAGAGCGAACACCACGGTCAGCGTGTTGGCCAACGGCTTCTTCAAACCACGCGACATCTCCGGACTTCGCAACCCGTTAGCGCCCACTCTACAACCGCTCCCCCGAGGAGCACCCAAGGATCGCCGCGCGGCGCTACGAGTTGGATGGTCTAGACTGCGGCGAAGGCGCTTCTCGGAGGTGACGCGATGTGGACTCAGGCCCTCTTGATCCTGGCAAGCGCGGTCGCCGCGAGCTTCGTGACGCTCGCCGTTGCCTACCAGCTGTTCGAGCGCCGCTACAAGGAGCGCCTCCGTCACGAGGTCGACCAGCAGGTGGACCTCTATCGCCAGCAGTTTCAAGAGATCCTCGACCGGGAGCTCGTCAAGCTGGGAGACCTCCTCGAGGAGCGGGTGCGCAAGGGCGTCGTCGACGCCGCCCGCTCTCTGTCGTCGCCCGAGCGTCTGCAGGAGACCACGCAGAGCGTCGTCAAGACGGGCGTCGACCTGGTCGAAGCGGGCCTTGGCAGGGTCCTGGGGACCAAGCCGCGGAAGAACGGATGAGCCCGGCGGCACACGGGGCCTGCGCATTGCCCTGAGAGAGGTTCTCGAGCGCCGGCTCTCCGGCCGAGGTACCGGCGAGAGCCGCGAGATGTCCACCGGCCGAGGCGCCTCCGATGGCGAAGCTCCCGGCGTCGAGACCGTAGTCGGAAGCGTTGGCCCGCAGCCAGCGGATGGCGGCCTTGAAACGGCAGCCGATCCGCGGAGAGCACGGCCGAGCGGAAGGCTACCCAGCCTCCCAACGTAATGCTTCATGGGTGGATTCTCCTGAATCGAGGACCCTCCTCTAGGCGCATTACCGCAACGCGCGGCCAGGTAGGTCGGATCAGCCCACCCGTGGAGATGGTTCGCACGTCGCGGCCCCAGCCTGGCGGTCGCCGCTCTCCGCCCGGTCGGGCTTCGACCCGGCTTCAGATATCGGCCAGCCCGATCGACTGCGCTGCCACCGTGAGGCGCTCGTCGTAGCTCCGGAGCCGGCACTGGATCCGGTCGGCCAACTCGAGGTAGGCGGCGTCGTAGGCCGAGAGCTGGAAGCGGAGCGCTAATCGCGAGATCCGGTCGCGGGCCAGCGTCGATTCGTGGTCGAAGGCCTGGCGCGGGATCTCGTCGATCAGCCGATGCGCCTCGCCGGCCGCGCGCTCGTCGATCCTGCCCCGCCGGAGCGCGTTGATCAGGAGATTCGTCATCTCGTAGAACCACAGCGAGGGCACCGCCAGGTCCAGCTCGCCGGCGACGATCCGCTCGAGAATCCGCTCGGCGTCCTTCGAGTGCTCGTCCGGCAGGACCCAGGCGCCAGAGACCGACGCGTCGACGACCAGGGGATTCAGCGCCTCCCCTCCTCGACCAGCTCGCGCATCGACTCCGGTCCCGGCCGGCCCTGCTCGCGCAACGCCCTGAATCGAGCCAGCAGACCGCCTTTGCCCCGAGGGTCACCGCCGCCCGCGCCCAACTCGTCGTCGGCACGAGTGAGCAAGGCCACCCGCTTGCCGCGCCGGGTAATGAACACCCGCTGTCCGTTCTCGACCATCACCAGCAATCTGGAAAGACGATTCTTGGCTTCGAAAGCTCCTATCTCGAACGCCTTCATGTAAGCTAGCTTACTGAGCTGGCCTGTTTGCGTCAACCAGTCCCACCGCCCCGGCCCCGCAGCGCCGTCACCGGCGGGAGCCGCGATCAGCCGGAGTCGCGCAGCACGATGTCGCCGACGTCCCTCGCCAGATCCGCGATCCAGCGGAAGAGCTCTTCGTCCTCCTTGTCTTCCACGCCCG
>JAHEKO010000349.1 GCA_024638355.1 Acidobacteriota bacterium | reverse complement strand
CTCTTGCGCCTGCTGGCGCCGTACCTGCCCTTCGTCACGGAGGAGGTCTGGTCGTGGTGGCTGGAGGGCTCGGTCCACCAGGCGCCGTGGCCCGAGGCGAGCGAGCTGCTGGCCATCGCCGCCGACGCCGACGAGCTGACCTTCGAGACGGCCGGCGCGGCCCTCGGCGAGGTGCGCAAGGCCAAGACCGAGGCCAGGGTGTCGCTCCGCGCCGAGGTGAGCGAGGCGGTCGTCCGCGACACGGCCGCGCGCCTGGCGGCGCTGCGGCCCGCCGAGGGCGACCTGCGCGGCGCCGGAAAGATCGAGCAGCTGCGGCTTGAAGAGGGCGAGGCGCTCGCCGTCGACGTCACCCTGGCCGAAGCCGGGTAGCGCCCCGGCGTCGTGGTCGACAGGGGGCCTCGCCCGGCACGGGTCTGGGCGCTACCGTGGAGCAGGTCGATAACCCGGGTAGCGCCCCCACCTGTGGGTGGCGTCCGCCCGGTGCCCGCTAGGGTCTGGGCGCTACCGCGGGCAGGCTGGCGGCGCCGTGGATTCGCAGGGTGGCCGAGTCCTGGGCGAAGGCGGCGACGCCCAGATTCTCGCGTTTCCAGCCGGGCTCGAGCTCGAACCTCATCCTGCCGCTGGTCACGGCCCCGCGCCGAGCGTCGATCTCGAATCCCGGCCGCAGCACGCGCACCACGTAGTCGTTCTCGAGGGTCCGGGCGGCGTTTTCACCGCGCGCGACCGGGGTGACGAGCCGCTTCTCGAACAGCGCCACCTGGAGCTCGAGGCCCTGGCTCGGTATTGAATCGACGGCGCGGGTCTCGATGTCGACGACGAGAGCGTCGGACGACAGGGAGACGATGCCGACCTCGACGTCGACCGCGGCGTCGCGGTGCCGGGCCCGGGCGATCGCGCGCAGCGCCGACTCGGCATTCGAGCCGACCAGCTCCGCTTCGCCCTGGATGACCAGCTGCGGCGTGTAGATCGTGTCGAGCCGCATCACCCGCGCGTACCGCCGCTGGCGGTCGGACCACGCCTTGGACGAGAACGGATCGGTCCAGCCGATGTAGTTCCAGTAGTCGACGTGGAACGACAGCGGAATCACCTCGACATCGCCCGCCAGACCCTCACGGCCCAGCCGCGATAGCAGCCGGTCGGCGGAGGGGCAGCTCGAGCAGCCCTGGGAGGTGAATAGCTCGACGACGACCGGAGTCTTCACGCTGGGCCGCTCGGCGGCGAACAGCGCGCCACCGAGCAGGGCAGGAACGAGCAGGAACGCGAGCGTCCGTGAGACCGCGCGCTTCCTGCTCATGGCACCGGGCAGCCGCCTTGGACCATCTCGGCCAGGAAGGCGGTCGCGATCAGCAGCGTGACGGCGGAGTAGAGGAAAAGACGGAGCGCGTTGCGGCTTCTCGTCGGCATGGTCGGTGCCTCCGAACCTACCCTACGCGGTCGCGGCCCTTCCGGTTCACGCCGCAGCGGCCCGCGAGCGCCGCCTACTCGTCGCCCAGGCAAATGCCGATCTCGCGCGCGGTGGCGATGGTGTCGCCATCGAGCGGCACCGACTTCATGCGCGAGGTCGCCACCTCGAGCGGCACGGTGCGAATGTGCGGCGGATCGAGCGCCACCATCACCGACGACTCGCCGCGATCGATCACCCGCACGGCGGCGGCGCCGAAGCGCTGCGCGATCAGGCGATCGCGCGCGGTGGGGCGGCCGCCCCGCTGCAGGTGTCCCAGCACCACGCAACGGGTCTCCTTGCCGGTCTCCTGGTGGATCTGCACCGCCAGCTGGTCGGCGATCCCGCCGAGGATGACCTCGCGGCCGGGCTCGGCGGGGCCCTTGGTCGTCATCTGGCCGCCGATCGGCTTGGCGCCCTCGGCCACCACGACGATCGAGAAGTGCCGCCCGTGCGCCTCGCGGTCGCTGATCTTGCGGCAGACCGCCTCGATGTCGAACGGGATCTCGGGGATCAGCACCACGTCGGCACCGCCGGCGATGCCCGCGTGGAGCGCGATCCAGCCGGCGTAGCGGCCCATGACTTCGACGGTGAACACCCGGCGATGCGCCTCGGCGGTGGAGTGGAGGCGGTCGACCGCGTCGGTGGCAACCGTCACCGCGGTGTCGAAGCCGAAGGTCGAGACCGTGCCGTTCAGGTCGTTGTCGATCGTCTTCGGCACGCCGACGATCGGAATGCCCTTCTTCGCCAGCTCGTGGGCGATGCGCATCGACCCATCGCCGCCGATGGCGATCAGGGCGTCCAGGCCCAGGCGCTTGAAGTTCTTCACCAATTCCGCCGACCGATCGACCGTCTGGTCCCCGCCGACCGGAAACTCGAACGGGTTGCCGCTGGAGCTGGTGCCGAGGATCGTTCCTCCCAGATGGGCGATGCCGCGCACCTCCCGGCGTCCGAGCTGCAGGCACTTGGAGGTGTCGAGCAGGCCGGCGTAGCCGTCGCGGATACCGATGACCTCCCAGCCTCGATGAAGGGCGCCGCGAACCACGGCGCCGATCACGGCGTTCAGTCCGGGAGCGTCGCCGCCGCCGGTATTGATAGCGATGCGTTTGGAGGTTCTGACCATGTCTCAGTTTACCTTCCCCGACCGACCCAACCTTTTTGGCGCAGGTGACGTCTAAGCAACGAAACCGAACCGCCGGGAACGTTCGCCATGAGGAGAATCGAATGAAGAGCCCTGTCCACCTCGCTTCCGTCCTGATCCTGCCGGTGCTCCTGCTGGTGCCGACCCTGGCTGCCGCCGACGACTGGTGCCGCGATGCCGAGGGCTGGCACGAGCGCGGTTACCACTGCGAGGTGCGCGAGGTGGTCCTGCCCGCAAACCGCCCGCGGATCGACGTCGACGCCGGCAAGAACGGCGGCATCAGCGTGATCGGTTGGGATCGCGACGAGATCCTGGTCGAAGCGAAGATCGCCGCTCACGCCGCGAGCGACGCCGAGGCCGCAGATCTGGCTTCGCGGGTGGAGATCGAGACGGCCGGCACCATCGAGGCCTCGGGACCACAGAGAGGCCGAAGGGATAGCTGGTGGGTGAGCTTCCGCCTCCACGTTCCGCGGCAAACGAACCTCGACCTCGAGGCGAACAACGGCGGCATCAGCATCGAGGGCGTCAACGGGGAGCTGGAGTTCGACACCGTCAATGGCGGCGTCGGCCTGACCGGCGTCGGCGGCGACGTGCGCGGCGAGACCACCAACGGCGGGTTGCGCATCGAGCTGATCGGCGACACCTGGCAGGGTGCGGGCCTCGAAGTCGAGACGACCAACGGCGGCGTCACGCTGCTCGTCCCCGACGGCTATAGCGCCCGCCTCGAGACCGGCACCGTCAACGGCGGCTTCGAGACCGATTTTCCGATCGAGCTCGAAGGCAGGATCGGTCGCAAGGTGGAGATCGACCTGGGAGCCGGCGGCCCGACCCTGCGCGTCCGCACCACCAACGGCGGCGTGCGCCTCGGCCGGGTCTAGCCGGGGCGATCGCTCGCTCGTCAGCGCCTCTTCGACGCTAGGCTTCCTGCCACTTCAGCTTGACGCTCGGCGCCGCCAACAGGACGCTGCGGAAGACCTGCTCGTAGCGCCTCGCGAACTGGTCGCGGACCATGATCGTCTTCTGCACGCTCTCCGGGTAGATCCGGTACATCACCAGGTGCGCCTTCTCGTTGTGGATGCCGTAGGTCTGGCCTTCGTACCACTTCTTGACCGGCACCGCGAAGAAGACGGGGTCGTAGACCTTGGTCTCGCTCTTGCCGAACTGGTCCTCGAGCGTCACGCCCTGCACGATCGGCTCGCCCTGCAGCACCTGGTAGACCTTGTAGTGGTCGAGCTTCTCCGGAAAAGCGCTTCCCTTCTCCATCTTTTGCGCCGGCACCAGCAGCGAGTAGGCCCTGCCGATGTACATCTTTGCCTGTCCGAACTGGTTCTCGTACGCCACGACGCGGGTGGGATCGGGGGTCGGGTCGTAGAGGTCGTACCAGTTGAGGTGGGCGTTCTTGTCGACAATGGCCTCGCCGTTCTTGCTCGCCGGATTGGCGAACAGGTTCAGGTAGGTGCATTGCACCTTTTCCGGAGAGCGATCGAATTGCCCCTGCAGGCCGACGACGTAGCCGGCCCCCTGGTTCGCCACGTCGTAGAACTTGAAATAGTCGAGGTTCAGATCCGTCGCGTTCATGGGCCTTCCTTCCCGCGCTCAAAACGACATTGGCGAGCGCCTGCCGCAGACTGAAGTGTCTGTCATGTTGGTGTGCTTGGAGAAATCCTAGCACGCACCCTGGAAGGCTCCGGCGCGCTCGCGGGCCGTTCGCGGTCTCAGCCGATGGTGACCCAGTGCTCGCAGATCTCGGTGCGCCGGTCCGGATCTTCGTCCGAGAGGGCCTGTTCGGTGAAGCGGTCGATCTCGCTCTGGCGCACCGCAGCGCGCCGCAGAGCCTGGCGCACCTTGGCCACGAGCACCAGGGGATTGGCGCTGACGGTGCGGATCTGGATCTCCGGGTACCGGGGGTTGTCGAGACCAGCCAACGTTCGTCTCCTATCCGTTAA
>JAHEKO010000348.1 GCA_024638355.1 Acidobacteriota bacterium | reverse complement strand
AGGCGGCTGGCGGTCTCGGAGCCGATGCCGAGGATGCTCGAGAAGGCGCGCAGCAGGCTGTCTTCCCAGAAGAGGTCGGGGAGCGGGGCACCGAGCCGGCCATCTTCGATCCGGCGGACGCCGCGGGCGCGGGTGCCGAACTTCACGCGATGCGGCTCGCGGCACTCCAGGTGATCGAGCCAGCCGATCCACAGGCCGCCGTCGGCCGCTCGCAGTAGCTCTTCCTCGCCGAGCTCTCCGGGGACCAGGAAGACGTTCTGAGCACGCGCGTCGTTGCCGCCGATGGCGTGCGCGGTGGGCGGCAGGCCGAGGACCGCGGCCTGCCGCTGATCGAGGGCCGGCGTCTTCGGAGCGCCGGCGACGATCAGCGGAACCTGAGTCTTCGCGGTGCCCTCGAGATCGAAGGGGAAGGGGATACCGCGCGGATCGGTGGCGTCGTCGACGAGGTTCAGAGCGCGGTCGAAGACCTGCACGTTGAGGTGCTCGCGCAGGAAGCTCGTGCCGTCGTAGTACGCCTTGGCCGAGAACGACTCCTGGTTGAGCATCTCGATGAGCGAGATCACCGCCTGCGGCGCCAGCACGACCGGCACGCCCTCGGTCGGCGGCTCGACGACGTCGCCCTTCCCGTGCCGGCTCCGCGCTCGCTCCAGGATCGCCTCGGCGTTGAGGCCTTCCAGCCGCCGCGCCGCGTCCTCCGCGCGCCCGGCGCCCGGCTGGTCGCCACAGCTCGCCTCGAGGGCGACGCCGGTCACGCCGACCTCGCGCCGCACCTTGCGGCTGTTGTAGACGACCACTCGCGACTCCGCCCACCGGAGCGACAGCCGTTCGCCTTCGGCGGGCAGCTTCTCGAGGAAGGCGCGCGCCTCCTTGCGGTCCAGCGCGGCGACCGCCGGATCGTGCAATCCGTTGACGGTGCCCACGGCCTGGTTCTCGGCCGGCAGGTGGGGGAGGCCCGAAAGCGGCTCGCGGACGCGCGACTGGGCCATCGCCAGCCGGACCGCGTTGGTCAGGTCGCCGATCTCCGCGGAGCCGGTGCGGTAGCTACCCACCCGGCCGAGGTCGAGCACCCTCACCAGCACGGTGCGCTCCGGCGACAGCCGCACGTCGATCCGGCCGCCGCTGCGCGTCGCCTCTCCGCGCATGACCTCGAGCCAGACGAGCTCGGTCTCGTCGGCGGGAGAGCCGGTGAGCACGGTCTCGAGCCGTTTGCCGATCTCGTCGAGCGAGAGAAGCTCGCGCTCGATCTGCGGCTCCGGGGCTCGGCGCGCGCGGCTCTCGGCGGCGGACCCCTGCCCCTTCTTCTCGGGGCTCTTCCGGTCCCCTGCGGCCGGCCGCGAGTCGCTCTTCGGCCGCGCTCTCTTCGGCTCGGGTCTCTTGCGTCCTCCGGCGGCCCGCTGGCGCCCGCCCGCGGGGCCTCCGCGCTTGCCGCGGGGCTTGCCGTGGGGCTTGGCGCGACCGCCGTCGGCGGCTTCACCACCCTGCGCCGTCTCGCGCGTCTTGCGCTCGCCCTCGGGAGACTTCGCCGGCCGGCGCCGCCGGCCGCGGCCGCGCCGACGCGAGCGCTTGCGCGGCGCGTTCAAGCGGCGATCTCCTCGGCCAGCACCGCGCCGTCGACGATCCGCCCCAGGCGCACCTCCTGCAGTCCGGGCCGAACCGGGCCGCGCCTCACGACGCGAATGTAGTTGTCGGACGTCCCCCACCAGCGATCCCGCTTGGGCTGCTCCCAAAGGACTCGCACGCGCTCGCCGCGCTGGCTCGACCAGAAGTCGGCCTGACCGCGCTCGGCGAGCTCGAGCATCCTCTTCATGCGCTCGCGCTTGACGCCGTGGTCGATCTGCCCGGGCAGGCTCGCGGCCTCGGTGCCCTCGCGCGGTGAATAGGGAAACGCGTGCACCCGCGCGAAGCCCATCGCCTCGACGAAGGCGAGGCTGCGCTCGAACTCGGCCTCGCTCTCGCCGGGGAAGCCGACGATCACGTCGGTGGTGATGGCGATGCCCGGAACCGCGCCGCGGAGCTCGGCGACCAGTCCCGCGAAGTCTGCGCTCGAATAGGGCCGCCGCATCCGCTCGAGGGTGTCGCTACAGCCGCTCTGCAGGGAGAGGTGGACGTGGCGGCAGAGCCGGCCGGATCGGAAGTGCCCGAGCAGCCGCCGATCGAACTGCCAGGGCGCGATCGAGGTGAGCCGCAGCCGCGGCGCCCGGGTCTCGGCCAGCAGGCGCCCGACCAGGTCCGCGAGTCGCACCTCGCCGTCGCGGTAGGCGGAGATCTGCACGCCGGTGATCACGACCTCGTGGAAGCCGCCGTCCGCCAGGCCGCGCACGTCGGCGATCACCTCGTCGGCGGGTCGGCTGCGCTGGCTGCCGCGGGTCGCTGGAATGATGCAGAAGGAGCAGCGCATGTTGCAGCCGTCCTCGATCTTGACCAGCGCTCGCGAGTTGCCGAACTCGAGCGGCACGTAGGGGATCTCCACCGGCCCGCCGCCACCGAGGGGTGCCTCGGCCGGGAACGCCTCGTGAACCCGCTCGACCAGCCGCTCCTTGTCACGGTTCGAGACGATCAGGTCGACACCCGCCAGCGCCGCGGCTCGCTCGGGCTCCGCCGCCACGTAGCATCCGGTGAGCACCGTCTTGAGCGCCGGGTAGAGCCTCGCGCCTCGCCGCGCCACCTTGCGCGAGTCGCGCGCCGCCATGTGCGTCACCGTGCAGCTATTGACCACGTGCAGGTCCGCCTCGTCGAGCGAGCCAGCGATCGTGTGCCCGGCCGCGACGAACCGGCGGGAGAGAGCCTCGAGCTCGGCCTGGTTCAGCTTGCAGCCGAGGTTGGTGAGAAAGACGCGCATCGGGCTGGCATTGTAGTCCGAGACGGGCGTGGAGGACGGCCGTCCGCCCTGCCGATTCCGATCTTCGGGCCGGCCCGGCACCTACAGCCGAACGAAGAGCCTCTTGTACCAGGGCACGCCCTGAGCCTTGAGATTCGCTCGCACCTCCCTGAGGTGCTCCTTGTCCTGCTGCCGGGCGAGCTTCTTCAGATAGGCGGTGCCTTCACTGAGGTGGCAGTCCTTGTACTTCTTCTCGCTGCCGCACGGACACGGCTCATTGCGGCCGATCTTGGCCACGTGGCGCGGCAGCGGCCGGTTCGAGAAACCCGGCCAAACGACCTTCGAGTGCATCTTCCTGGCCATGACGGAGAAATGATACACGCTGGGAACGACCCGGGCCCGATGCGGTACACTCCATCGAACTCATCAAGCAACGGCGAAGGGGACGGCGTGGCTGGACCTGGGCTGTGGCTTTTCGACTTCCGGAACGAAGTTCGATCCGGGTGGTCATGAGCGGCGACAAGTAGCTGTGAGCGAGGGGACACGCGAATGAAGCGATTCGGTTCAAGCGAGGCTCGCGGGCCGCTCGGCCTATGGAGCGCGGCCCTGTGCGCCGTGGCTCTGTTCCTGGGGGCCGCGACGGCCGGCGCCCAGTCCCTGGTGATCAACGAGATCGACTACGACCAGCCGACGGCCGACGACGCCGAGTTCGTGGAGCTCCGCAACAACACCGCGTCGGCGGTCGATCTGGACGACTACGAGGTTCGGCTGGTGAACGGCGCCGGGGTGGCGGTCTACCAGACGATCTCCCTGCCCGCGGTCAGCCTGGCTACCGACGACTACTACGTGATCTGCAGCGATCCGAGCGAGGTCCCCAACTGCGATCTCGTGGTGCAGCTCGGAACCGACTTCATTCAGGACGGGGATCCCGACGCGGTGGCGCTCTACGACATCTCGGGAGCGCCGACGTTGGTCGACACCGTCAGCTACGACGGCAGCGTCGCCGGCTTTACCGAGACCGCCGGGGTCAGCCCCGGCGACAACTCGACCACCTCCGCGGTCGGCGTGTCGCGCTTCCCCGACGGCACCGACACCGGCGACAACAGCTCGGACCTCGACCTCCGCTGCATCACGCCAGGGCGCGCGAACTCCGCCACCGTCGCCTGCACGGTCTCGGCGATCAAGGTCGACGCGATCGCCATCGACAACGATGCCGATATGGAGCTCGACCCGGGCGAGACCCTCGAGTACACCATCCAGATCACCAAGGACGGCGAGGCCGGCACCGGCGTGGTGTTCTCCGATCCCCTCGACCCGGGGGGCAACCTCACCCTGGTCTCGGTCGACACGACACCGCTGGCGATCGACGACGAGTACGACACGATCGGCAACGTCGGCGTCACGGTGCCGGCGGGCTCCGGCATCCTGGCGAACGATCTGGACCCGGACGGCACCACCCTGGCGGTGCCGCCGATCACCGCGCTGGACACCTCCAGCACCCTCGGCTCGGTGGTTCTCACCGTCGCCGACGGCTCCTTCACCTACACGCCCCCGGTCGGCTTCTCTGGCATCGATACCTTCAAGTACACGATCGCGGACGGTGAGGGCAATGCCGACACCGCCACGGTGGTGATCAATGTCCTGAACGAGATCTGGTTCCTCGACACAGCCGCGGGCGCCGCGGGTGACGGGCGGCTGCTGACGCCGTTCAACA
>JAHEKO010000347.1 GCA_024638355.1 Acidobacteriota bacterium | reverse complement strand
TGACGTCGGTGTCACCCTGGTTGATGAAATCCTCGGACGAGATCACGTCGACCGGGACCATCGATTCGGTCGCCGACCGTCCCTCGGTCCGGGTACCGGTCACGACGATCACCTCGGAGAACGCTTCGTCCTCGGCCTCTGCGGCTTCGGACTGTTCCTCCTCGGCCGCGTCGCCGGCGTCTTCGCCTTGCGCAACCACCGGTTGCGCGAAGCCGACCGTCAGCAGCGCCGCCAAGACGATTAGGAAGACTGCTAAGACAGCACTTCGGTTCATGCAAGGCCTCCTTGTTCCTGCCCTCCGGTGCATTGCGCTTGCGACAGCCGCAGCGCGCTGCGCCGGCAGACCAATTGGTTTGTTAATAGAGGAAGATACCAATGTACGGGGCAAGGCGTCAATTTCGCGACGCGCCACCCGCTCCGAGCGGGCGACCTACGTCGCGGAACGAGCCCCGCGGCGCAGCAGGTTGTACTTGAGGATGCAGTAGATCGCCCGCACCCCGTCCCGCCAGCCGATCTTCTTGCCTTCCTCGTAGGTCCGGCCGTGGTACGACACTCCGACCTCGTAGATCCGCGCGCCCAGCCTCGCCACCTTCGCCGTGACCTCCGGCTCGAAGCCGAAGCGATCCTCTTCCAGGGTGATCTTCTCCAGCACCTCGCGCCGGAAGGCCTTGTAGCAGACCTCCATGTCGGTGAGGTTGATGTTGGTCAGCATGTTGGAGAGCGTCGTGAGGATCCGGTTGCCCACGTAGTGCCAGTAGTAGACGACGCGGTGCGGACCCGCGCCGGAGAAGCGCGAGCCGAACACGACGTCGGCCTGGCCCCGCAGGATCGGCTCGAGCAGCCCCCGGTAGTCGGCGGGGTCGTACTCGAGGTCGGCGTCCTGGACCAGCACGATGTCGCCTCGAGCGAGCCCGAATCCGGTACGCAACGCCGCGCCCTTGCCGCGGTTCGCCGGATGCCGGCTGCCCACCACTTCGGACATCTCAGCCGCCAGCGCTTCGACCTCGCTCCCGGTGCCGTCCGTCGAGCCGTCGTCGACGACGACGATCTCCTTCTCGACGCCGGGGATCTCGACACTCCGGACCCTCTCGACGACCTGCCGCAGGGTCGCAACCTCGTTGTAGACCGGGACGACGATCGACAGCGTTCTCGATTCGGACATCGGGCGCGCCGGCACTCTACTATGAGGGCTGCGGCAGGCTGGCGGCTCTTGGCCGCCGGCGTGTCGAACTGCTACTGTCCACTCGCTTGAGTTCAGCCGTTCAGCGCCTCCGCAGAGCCTCGCTCGCGGCTCTCGCCGCGATTCTGGCCCTCGCCTCGGTAGCCGTGTGGCGAGACGCTCCCGGCCTCGAAGCGAGCTACATCTCCCATTTCGATCCACGGCCCGTGCTGGTGCGGACCGACGCCTCGCTCGCCCTCGATCCGGGCCTGCTGGTCAATACCTTCCGCTACCCGCGTATCTTCACCGTGCGCTGGCGCGGCTGGATCGAGGTGCAAAGGTCCGGAAAGCACCGCTTTCGCATCACCTCGAGCGGACCGACCCGCCTCGTGCTGAACGGGCGCGAGCTGCTGAGCGGCTCCGTCGAGCGCGCCCGGAAGAAAGCCGATGCGGCTCTCGAGCCCGGCTGGCACCGGCTGGAGATCGACTTCGACCATTCGGGACCGGTTCCGCGTTTTGCCGTCGAGCTCCGCGAGCCGCGCGGCCGCTGGCAGGCGCCGCCGGCACGACGTCTTCTCGACCGGCGTCCCGGACCCGCGGCGCGGCTGGTGCGGGGCGCGGTCGGCGGGCTCGGCCGCGTCGAGAGACAGCTGCTCGCCACCCTGCTCCTGGTGGCGGCCGCGCTGACTCTGAGCGCCGGCGCCGGAACGTCTCCTCCGCCGCGGATCCTTCGAGCGCTCGCCGCGGGCGGGCGTCGGCTCCGTTCCTGGGCCGGCGACCCCGGCCGACGAGCCTGGCTGGGAGCCGCCGGGCTGCTGCTGCTCTCGACCGCCGCCGCCGTGGCCATCTTCCCGCGCACCGGCAGCCCGTTCGGCTGGGACGACGTGCGCTACCTCGACATCGCCGCCTTCGACAAGGACGTGGGCTGGGTGGTGAATCGCTACGCCCACGTCTACCTGCTCGATCTCTTCATCTGGTTCGCGGCCGGCGACGCCTTCCTCGGGGCGCGCCTCTTCTGGTCGGCGCAGTTCGGCTTGATCGTCGCCGGTCTCGCGGTCGCCGCGCGGGCGCTCGGCCCGCGGCTCCAGCTGGCGACTTTCAGCGTCAGTCTCTTCCTGCTCTTCTGCCAGCCGCTCTTCTTCATGCGCGCCGGCGCGTCGGTCCCCGACACCACCGTGGGCAGCCTGGTCATGGTGGCGGTAGCCCTCTACCTGTACCGCTACTCGCGCGAGCGGCCGCCGGGATTCGAATGGCAGATCCTCCTGATCGGCGCGATCACCGTGTGGGCGGTCAAGAGCAAGGAGCTCGGCGTCATCCTGGGCTGGCTGGTGGTCCTCTTCCTCTTCGAGCGGGGCCGCCTCGACTGGCGACGCTTCGCCCGCAAGCTCGGCTTCTGGGCGCTCGGCGTGGCCGCCGGGGTCGCGCTGCTCATGCTGTTCGACGGGATCTACTTCAAGGACCCGCTCTACGGCCTGCGGCCGAGTCATCAGTCGGCCGTCGGGCGATTCAACTTCGCTCCCAACCCCCAGCAGGCCCGCGAAAAAGAGGGGTGGATGGACATTCTGGCGGCGGGCAAGAGCCCGGTGGCCAACAACAACCCGCGCATGCGGTACATGGGGATGCTGGTCATCCTGGCCGCTCTGCTCGCCTCGTACAAGCAACGCTCGATCGAGCTCCGGCTCCTCCACCTGTTGCCGGTGCTCTACGTGTTGATGCTGATGGTCATCCACATACGGGCGACGTACGTCTTCCTGCCCAGATACCTCTACCCGATCGTGCCGGTGAGCTGCTTTCTGGGAGCCGCCGCCTTTCACTACCTCGGCCTCGACGAGCTGAGCTGGCGCGAGATCCGGGCCCCCCGATTCTTCCTCCCCGCGGCCCTGCTCGGCTTCGTCGTCGTCGCCATCGTGATCCCCTACGAGACCGGGTGGATCGCGGCCCGCGACTTCCTGCCCACGGCCTGGCTCGAGTCGATGGCCTGGAGCTCTCTCGACGCCTTCGTCGATCTGGTGCTGGCGCCGAGCTTCGTGCTCACCCTGGTCCTGACGCTGGCCTTCCTGCGAGCGCGCTCGCTTCGCCTCCTCGTCTCCGCCACCCTGCTTCTCGTCTTTCTCGGCCTGCCCTTCTTCCGAGCGACGTGGGAGCTGCGCACGCGTCAGGCCTGGCAGCGCGGCGAGAGCCATCTGCACGGCCTTCGCGTGCTCGGCGACCAGGTGCCGCCGGAGCCGTGGCCGCAGGTTCAGGTCAGCGCCGCCTTCATCGGCCAGAGGATGTTCGGCACCCGGGCGACCTGCGAGCGCGTGGTGAACGTCTACCTGCGCCGGCGCGACGTCAAGGCGACCTGCTGGCGGTCGCTGTTTCCGATTCACGACGTCGCGTTCCTGACCGCCGATGAGTATCCGCGCTGGCGCCGGCTCTGGCCGGGCCTCGAGGAGACCGCGGTCGTCTCGCCGGCGGGCGAAGTCGTCGTGGTCAAGCCGAGCCGGGCCGGCGAGCCGCCGCCCGGCCTCTTCCCGGAGTAGCCGCCGCGGCCGCGCCGACGGCGGCTGCTAAGCTCCACCGCCATGCACGCCGGGGAGCGCGAGCGGGGTCGGCGACACTCGTCGCTGGTCCTGATCTGCCTGACCCTCTTCGTGGTCCTCCTGCCGCTGACCCTCACCAAGCCCGGCATCCCGGTGGCGCTCAAGGCCGACGAGGCCGCCTACTACCTCGCCGCCTTGAGCTTCTGGCACGACGGCGATCTGGTGTGCGACGACGGCGACGCGCGCCGCCTCTTCCGCGAGTATCCGGGGACCCGGAATCTCAAGCTCATCAGTCGCGGCGGCGGCCGAGCCTACTTCGGCGTACCGCTCCTCTACCCCCTCGTGGCGACGCCGTGGGTGGCGCTCTTCGGCGCCAACGGCATGGTGGCGCTCAACGCCGCCCTGCTGATGGCCATGGTGTGGATCGGCTACGCTCACCTTCGCCGCTGGAACGGCGAGTCGCTCTCGACCCTGTTCGCCGCCGGCTACTTCCTGCTGAGCACGGCGTTCGTCTACGTCTTCTGGCTGCAGGCCGAGGTCTTCAACATGGCCTGCGTGACGGCGGCCTTCTTCCTCGGCCAGCGCGCCGTCGAGGACCTCGGCGCCCGCGCGGGCCGCCCGCGATCGAGCGGGCGAACCGCGCTCGACGCCGCGGGGTCGGCCGCCCTCCTGACCGTCGTCGCCTACAGCCGGCCGATGCTCGCCGTCCTCGTCTTGCCGCTCCTCTACCCCCTGCTCCGGGCCCGAGCCTGGCGGCGCCTCGCGACGTTCGGCGCCAGCGCCCTTCTGACCCTCGCCCTGCTGGCCGGCACCGCCTACGGCTTCACCCGGCAGGTGTGGCCCTACTTCGGAC
>JAHEKO010000018.1 GCA_024638355.1 Acidobacteriota bacterium | reverse complement strand
CCTTGCGCCACAGGCTGTCGCGCGAGCGGGACCAGTAGATGCCGCGGCGCTCGTCGACCGCCAGGGCGACCGACTCGCGGGTGCTCCAGACCAGCCCCAGGGTGGCGCCCAGCTCGTCGCAAACGACCGTCGGCCACAGCCGGTCGGCGACCGCCTTGTCGAGCAGCGCCGCGAACCCGGCGCCGAGGCTCAGCCGGCCGGAGTAGAGCGCCATGCCGATCTGGGACTCGACGCCGAGGCGGGCGAGGCGGGCGATCTCGCCGGCGGTCGTGATGCCGCCGGCGGCGGTCACCCGTCGGCCCCCGGCCGCGGCGACCGCGCGCTCGACCAGCTCGAAGTCGAACCCGCCCATGCAGCCTTCGTGCTCCACCTGGGTGAGCAGGAAGCCGCCGACGTGCTCACGCAGCTGGCCGATCTTGTCGATTGGATCGTCGCCGGTGCGCGTGCGCCAGCCCTCGACGACCACCGCCCCGCGCTCGCTGTCGACCGCGGCGATCACCCGCTCGGCGGGAAGGGCGGAGCAGATCCGTGGAGTCGCCGCGGTGCCGAGCACGATGCGCTCGGCGCCCGCGTCCAACCAGCTTCGCGCGGCGTCGAGGTCGCGGATGCCGCCGCCGACACGGCACGGCGCGCGCCGGACCATCTCGCGGATCAAGGCGGTGTTCTCGCCGCGACCGAGGGCGGCATCGAGGTCCACCACCGCCACCTCGCCGACCACCGCCAGCTCCTCCAACTTGGCGAGCGGATCGCCCGCCTCGAGGATCGTCTCGCGGCCGCGGCGCAGCTGCACCGCCCGTCCGCTCATGATGTCGATGCTCGGAATGATCATTGTCGTACCGGCACTCCTTTCCGATCGAGGTACGCCTTGAGGTCGGCGGGCGTCTCGTCGCCGTCGTGAAAGATGGAGGCGGCGAGGACCGCAGCGGCTCCGGCCTGCCACGCCTCGAACAGGTCGCGCCGCCGACCGACGCCGCCCGATGCGATCACCGGCACCGGCACGGCGGCGGCGACCCGCCGCAGGAGCTCGAGATCGTAGCCTTCGCGCGTGCCGTCGCGGTCCCAGCTGGTGAGGAGAATCTCCCCGGCGCCGAGCTCGACACCGTTGCGCGCCCACGCGACCGCGTCGCCGCCCTCCGCCACGCGACCGCCCACCGTCAGGGTGTGCCACGACTCTCCCCGCCGGCGGGCGTCGATGGCCAGCACCACGCACTGCGAGCCGAACGCCTCGGCCAGCCGCCCGAGCAGCCCGGGATCGGCCACCGCGGCGCTGTTGACGCTCACCTTGTCGGCGCCCGCGGCGAGGAGCCGGCGAGCGTCGTCCACCGACCGCACGCCGCCGCCCACCGTCAGTGGAATGTGCAGCCGGGCGCGCACCGAGCGGACCGTCTCGATCCGGGTGTCGACGCCCTCGGGCGAGGCGGCGACGTCGAGCACCACCAGCTCGTCGGCGCCCTCGCTCTCGTAGAGCGCGGCGCGCTCGGCGGGCACGCCGGCCCCGCGCAGGTCCTGGAAGCGCACCCCTTTGACCACCTCGCCGTGGCGGACGTCGAGGCAGGGCACCACGCGCAGCGCGAGAGCGTCGCAGGGGGGACCATGCGGCTCGGTGACCGGCGAAGCGCCGTCGTTCAACCAGCGGCGGAGGAGCCCCAGGCCATAGCCGCCCGACAGCTCCGGGTGGAACTGGCACAGGAGGCTCCGGCCGCGGCGCAGGGCGGCGACGAAGGGCCGGCCGTGCCGGGTCGTGGCCGCGGTCCAGCCCGGCGGCGGCTCCGGCAGGCAGTAGGAGTTGGCGAACGCGGCGGTGCCCGATGCCAGCACCGTGTCGCCGGCCTCGGCCCGAACTCCGTTCCAGCCCAGGTGCGGCACGGTGACGGTCTCCGGAAGGCGCTCGAAGCGGCCGGGGTAGAGGCCGATGCCGCGCTCGCCGGGCGCCTCTTCGCTGGCCTCGCCGAGGAGCTGCATGCCCAGGCAGATGCCGAGAATCGGCGTGCCCGTGGCGGCAGCCCGGTGAATGGCCGCGTCGAAGCCCCGCTCGCGCAGCGCCGCCGCCGCCGGCCCGAAGGCGCCGACTCCCGGCAGCACGACGTGAGTGGCGCCGTCGAGCTCTTCGGCACGAACCGCGATGTCGGCCGGGGCGTCGAGCGCCTGGAAAGCACTCAGCACCGAAGCCAGGTTGGCGACGCCGGAATCGATGATCGCGACCCGGCTCACGCTTCGGCCTCGCCGAGGGTCTCTTTCGTCGACGGCACGTCCTCGAAGCCGGTGCGCGAGATCGCCTGCCCGAGCGCGAGTGCCAGCGCCTTGAAGGCGGCCTCGGCTCGATGGTGGTCGTTGTCTCCCCGCAGCAGATCGACGTGCAGCGTCATCCGGGCCGCAGTGGCCAGCGACTGGAGGAAGTGGGGGATGTTCTCGGTCGACAGCTCGCCCAGCCGCTCGCGCCGGAGCCCGAGCTCGACCGCTGCGAAGGGGCGGCCGGACAGGTCGATCACGGCGCGGGCGAGCGCCTCGTCGAGCGGAGCGTAGGCGCTGCCGAACCGCCGGATCCCGGTGCGGTCGCCCAGCGCGCGGTCGAGCGCCGCGCCGAGCGCCAGGGCGCAGTCTTCCACGGTGTGGTGATCGTCGATCTCCAGATCGCCGCGGCCCGCGATGGCGAGATCCAGCCGGGCGTGGCGGGCGAGCGCGGTGAGCAGGTGGTCGAGAAACCCGACGCCGGTCGCGACGTCGGCGCTGCCGCGGCCGTCGAGGATGAGGTCGACGATGAACGCGGTCTCGGCGGTGGCGCGCTCGACGTGCGAGGCACGGGGCTCGGTCATGGCATCTCCTCGAAGTCGGTCGGGGCGTCGAGCACGGCGGCGAGGGCGCTCAGCAGCCGTTCGAAGCCGGTTTCGTCGCCGGGCAGGCTGATGCGCAGCGCGGTGGCGATCTCGGCCCGGTGGGGGAACGCGCGGACCAGAACGCCCGCGGCCGCCAGGCCGCGTCGCACCGAAGGAGCGCGCGAGCCGAAGTCGGCGAGCAGGAAGTTGCCCTGCGACGGCGGGGCCGGCACGTGGCGCCGCGCCAGCCAGTCGCTCAGCCGCCGGCGTTCGACGCGCACCCGGCGCACGTGCTCCCGCATCGCCTCGCCGCCGCCCTCGAGCCGCCGCCGGGCGATGCGCGCCGACAGCGCCGAAACCGGGTACGGGTTGCCGGTGTTGCGGAGGATCGCCGCCACCGGCGGCGCGGCCAGCGCGTAGCCGACGCGGCAGCCGGCGAGACCCCAGGCCTTGGAGAAGGTGCGCAGCACGACCACGTTGTCGTGCCCTAGAGCCTCGGTTGTCAGATCCTCGTCGGCGTACTCGGCGTAGACGTGGTCGAGGAGCACCAGGGCGTTGCGGGCGGCAGCCTGCCCGGACAGCTCGGCCAGCTCGTCGGCGGAGACGACCGCCCCGGTCGGATTGTTGGGCGAGACCACCGCGACCAGGGCGGTCCGCGGCGAGATGCGCGCGCCGATCTCGGCGAGCGGAAAGCGTCCCGTCCAGGGCACGGTCGCGACCTCGGCGCCGCAAGCCGCGGCGAAGCGGTGGATCATCTCGAAGGTGGGGATCGGCACGACCAGCTCGCGCCCCGGCTCCAGAAAGGCGCGGAAGAGCCGGTCCATGGCGCCGTCGGCGCCGTCGGTGACCACAACCCGGGCCGGGTCGACCCCGTGGCGTTCGGCGATCCGCTGCTGGAGCTCGCCGAGGTCGGGGTAGTCGCGCAGCAGACGCGCCGGCTGCGCGGCCAGCTCCTCGAGGAGCGCGGGCTCCGGCACGCTGCCCTCGTTGCCGTCGAGCCGCAGCGTGTCGTCGGCGACCGGCACCGGCCGGCTGTAGGGGGTGATGGGGACCCGGGTCGCGGGCAGGCTCAGCTCGCTCATGGCACGATCTGCCCGGCACGCGTCACCACCACGTCTGAGCCTCCCGCCGACTTGACCGCGGGAATCACCTCCGGCAGTCGCTCCCGCGGCACCGCCGCCTTGACCGCAAAGCCGGAGTCGCCGTAGAGCGGCGACACGGTCACCTCCCGCATGCAAGGCAGCAGCGCCACGATCTCTTCCAGCCGGTCGGCGGGGGCGTTGACCTCGACCATCACCCGCCGGCGGGCTTCGAGCACGCTCGAGAGCAGCAGCCGCAGATCCTCGATGCGACGCTTGCGATCCGGATCCGCCAGGGCCCGGCGGCAGCCGTAGAGCCGGGTGGAAGAGACCATGATCTCGTCCACGACCTCCAGGTCGTTGGCCTCGAGCGTGCTGCCGGTGGCGGTGTTGTCGACGATGACGTCGGCGTCCTCGGGCGGAAAGACCTCGGTGGCGCCGTAGGAGCGCACGAGCCTGGCGTCGAGGCCGCGCTGCTCGATCCAGCGCTGGGCGAGGCGCTCGTACTCCGAGGCGACGATCAGCCGGCGCCTCGGCAGCTCGCCTCCCTCGAGCAGCGCGGTGGGAGCCGCCGCCACGATGCGCACCGGGTCGAGCCCGGTGTCGAGCAGCTCGACCGCCTCGCCGTCGAGCTCGGCGACCCAGTCGGCGCCGGTGAGGCCGACGTCGCGCGAGCCGAGGTGGAGCATCTCGACGATGTTCTGGGGCTTGAGGATCTTCACCTCGCACCCCGGCAGCGACAGCCGCGGCCGGTAGCCGCGCGCGGTGGCCAGGATGCGGATCCCGGCGTCTTCGAGCAGCTCGACGACACCGGACTGCATGCGGCCCTTCGGCAGAGCCAGCCGCAGTGGGGTTTGTGGACGACCGTTCATCTCGAGACCTCCAAGAGGCCCTGCGACGGTCGGCGATGTGGGTTCGGAAACGCAAAACGCCGACCGCTAGGGGCCGGCGTTTGGGTTCACTCGCGCTGCAGCTACCTCACCGGACCCCGGGGGGGCCGTGATGCAGATGATGATGATGACGCGCGCGAGGCGAAGACATGAGATGCGCATTATCGGCAGGCGGGCAGTGGCTGTCAAGGCGCGGCCGTTGTGGGCAGTGGGCCGCGGGAGCCCTCCCGCGCTGCCTCCCTACCGCCCCGGGCGAAACCAACGGACCCACTACTCGGTTGTGAAACTTCGGTATCTTCGCTCTTCTGGAAGGAGCTCACCGATGAAACAGCTTGCCCGACGCCGTCTCGCCGGCGCCACGATCGTGATCTGCCTCGCGGCTCCCGGTCTTGCCGTCGCCGCCCAAGCCGGCAGCAGGATCGACCCGACCGCGTATCAAGATCTCCGCTACCGGCTGCTGGGGCCGTTCCGCGCCAGCCGCACCGTCGGCGGAGTCGGCATTCCGTCGCGGCCCAACGTCTTCTTCGTCGGCGTCAACAATGGCGGCGTCTGGAAGACCGACGACTACGGCCGCACCTGGAGACCGATCTTCGACGACGCGCCGACCGGCTCGGTGGGCGATCTGGCGGTCTCGCCCTCGCATCCCGAGGTGATCTATGTCGGCACGGGCGAGGGGCTGCACCGACCGGATCTGGGCGTCGGCGACGGCATCTTCAAGTCCACCGACGGCGGCAAGTCCTGGACCCACGTCGGTCTTTCCGACGTGCAGCAGGTGGGCCGCATCATCGTGCACCCGACCGACCCCGACGTCGTCTTCGTGGCCGGCCTCGGTCATCCCTACGGCCCCAACGAGGAGCGGGGCGTCTTCCGCACCCGGGACGGCGGCGCGACCTGGGAGAAGACGCTCTACGTCGACGAGGACACCGGCGCGATCCAGGTCGAGTTCGATCCCACGAACCCCGAGATCCTGTTCGCCGATCTCTGGCAGCACCGCGAAGGACCGTGGGAGAACGCCCGCTTCTCGGGTCCCGCGAGCGGGCTCTACAAGTCGACCGACGGCGGCTCGACCTGGCGCCGGTCGAGCCGCGGGCTGCCCACGGCCGCGGAGGGCCTGGGCCGGATCGGCGTCGGTATCGCCCCCAGCGATTCACGAAGGATGTATGCGACGGTGGAGGCCCGGGAGGGGGGCGGGGTCTACCGGTCCGACGACGCGGGCGAGAGCTGGCGCCGGGTGCACGACAACCCCCGGGTCTGGGGCCGCGCCGGAGACTTCGCCGAGCTCAAGGTCCATCCCGAGAATCCCGACGTGGTCTTTTCGGGCAACATCGCCGCCTACCGTTCCGACGACGGCGGCCTGACCTGGACTTCGATCAAGGGAGCGCCGGGCGGCGACGACTACCACCGCATCTGGATCAATCCCCTCCACCCCGAGATCATGCTGTTCGTCGCCGATCAGGGCGCGGTCGTCACGGTGAACGGCGGCCGCACCTGGAGCTCCTGGTACAACCAGCCCACCGCCCAGCTCTACCACGTCACCACCACGCCCAACCGGTTCCCCTACCTGGTCTGCGGCGGGCAACAGGAGAGCGGCGCGATCTGCGTCTCCAGCCGGGGCGCCGGCGGGCAGATCTCCTTTCGCGACTGGTTCGGGGTGGGAGCCGACGAATACGCCTACGTGGCGCCGGATCCGAAAGATCCCGACATCATCTACGGCGGGCGAGTCGTGCGCTTCGACCGCCGGACGGGGCAGTCGCAGAACGTCGCCCCGGAGACCCTGAGGTCCGGCAGGTACCGGGTGCTGCGCACCATGCCTCTGCTCTTCCATCCGGCCGATCCCGAGCGCCTCCTGTTCGCCACCAACGTGCTGTGGGAGACCCGCAGCGGCGGCCGGGAGTGGCGGATCATCAGCCCCGACCTTTCGCGCGAGCGGCCGGAGGTTCCGGAGAGCGTCGGGGTCTACCGCACGCCGGCGATGGACGCCATGCCGCGGCGAGGCGTGATCTACGCCGTCGCCCCGTCGCCGCTCGCGGTGGACACGATCTGGGCCGGCACCGACGACGGGCTGGTCCACCTCACGACCGACGGCGGCGCCAGCTGGAACGACGTCTCCCCGCCCGCCCTCCGCCCGTGGGACAAGGTCTCGCAGCTGGACGCCGGCCACCACGATTCGCTGACGGCCTACCTGGCCGTCAACGCCATTCGCCGCGACGACATGCGCCCGCACATCTACCGTACGCGGGACGGCGGCAAGAGCTGGGCCCGAATCGTCGCCGGCCTGCCCGATCACGGTCCGGTGAACGTAGTGCGCGAAGACCCCCGGCAGCCGGCGCTGCTGTTCGCCGGCACCGAGCGCAGCGTCTACTTCTCGGTCGACTACGGGGAGCGCTGGCACCCGCTGCGACAGAACCTGCCGCCGTCGTCGATGCGAGACCTGGTGATTCACGAGGACGATCTGGTGGTGGGCACCCACGGGCGCTCGATCTGGGTGCTGGACAACATCGCGCCGCTGCGCGAGCTGGCCCGGGCGGTCTCGGCGAGCGGGCCCCACCTGTTCACTCCGCCCCGAGCCACGCGGGTGCGCTGGAACATGTTCTCGGACACCCCGCTGCCGCCGGAAGAGCCCGCCGGGCAGAACCCGCCGGACGGGGCGATCCTGGACTATCACCTGCCCGCCGGCGCCGGCCGCGTCGTGCTGGAGATCGTCGACGCGTCGGGCGCCGTGGTCCGGCGCTACGCCTCTGACGACCCGCCGGAGACCATCGACCCCGAGACCCTGCCCCATCCCACCTACTGGATCCGTCCGCCGCAAGTCCTCGGCACCTCCGCCGGCCATCACCGCTTCGTCTGGGACCTGCGCCACGAGCCGCCTCGAGGCGCCCTCCGGCAGTTTTCGATCGCGGCGGTCTACCGCGAAACTCCGAGCGGCCCCCACGGTCCCTTCGTGCCTCCCGGCCGCTACACCGTGCGGCTCGAGGTCGACGGCCGGGTCGCCACCCGCCCCCTCGAGGTCCGGCTCGACCCCCGGGTCAGGGTGAGCGAAGAGGACCTGCAACGGCAGACCGAGCTCTCGATGCGCTGCTACCGCGCCTATCAAGCGGCCCAGGAGATCCGCGAGGCGATCGACGCGGAGCTCACCTCGGCGGACGCCGCCCGCAGGTCCTTCCTCGAGGCGCTCCGCGGCGACGGCGCCCCGGGACTGCCGGACACCCTCTACGGCGCGATCTACGAATCCTCCGCCGAAGAGGAGACCGTGGTCGGCCTCCAGCACAAGCTGCTGTGGGTCCTATCCGTTCTCCAGGGCGCCGACGCGCCTCCCACCACCCAGACCGCGGAGGCCGTCGAGGCTCTGGAGAGACGCCTCGGAGAGTTGGTTCTGCGCTGGGAGGCCAACTGAACCCGATTCACTCTCTCTGCGGCTCGATACGGAGTCTGCGGTGTACGAGTTCAGCCCAGTGAGGCCGAGAGAAACTCGCCTATGGCGCGCCGGCCTGGTTCCCGTGCGCGGGCGGTTGCCGGCAGCGGTAGTGCCCTTTTCATTTCTCTTTCCTTGGAAGTCCGACCCGGGTGGAGTGGCCGATCTTTGGTGCAGGAGAAGCGCTCCGCCACCTCGGAGGTTCTGCTCCGTGGGCAGGGTCGCAGATCGCGCGCACGGCAGGATGCTCCAGCTGTCGCTCGACGGTGACCGCGTAATAACTCGCGTGGGTGCCCTCGAGTGAGCCCAAGCACTTGACGCCATGCTGGCGCTTGAGGCCTTCAGCGATCATGATCGGCGCCGGGAACAGCCCGGCGCCGATCTCGCCGAAGGCCTTCATTAGCGCCCCGTCTTCGAACTCTCCGACAACTCTCGGTTGGAGTCCCCGGCTTTCCGACCAGCGAGCGAATGATCTCCGTATGGAGGAGTCGGGAGTGGGAAGCAGGATAGGGGCTCCCTCGAGCGACTCGGGAAACCCCTGACCGTGCTGTCGAATCAAGTCCGGAGTCCCGAAGATCGCGATAGCACACTCTTGGAGAAGCCGGCTGAAGGCTCGGATAGTGGAGCCAGGGTCGGCGGGCGCGTCGAGGAGAATCAGATCGAGACGATGCAGTGCCAATTCAGCGAGGAGGAGCTCAGGACGGCCCTCGCGACACGTCAGCCGAATCTCTGAAGAAACAGCGAATGCGGGCTGGAGGAGCTTGGTGGCGACCAGCTTCGGCACGGCATCCGCGATGCCGACCTGGAGGCTGAACGGGCCCTCCGTGTCCCAGCCCTCGAGGGCGTGGGTCAGCTCCCGGCCGAGCCCGAAGATCTGTCCGGCATAGCGAAAGGCTATCTGGCCGACGTCGGTCAGGCGGATGTTCCGACCCACCCTACGGAACAACTTCACCTGAAGGGCCTTTTCCAGTTGGCCGATCTGCGCGCTGATCGTGGACGGTGAGAGGTCCAGGACTTTGCTGGCGCACGAGATTCCCCCCTCTCTGGCTACGATCCAGAAGTAGTAGAGGTGCTGGAAGTTCAGGAAGTCAACCGGCATGGCCCATTCGGAAGAAACGAATTGTCTCAGCTACCATTCTCTTCTAATCGAAGTGTAGCAGGCTGAGAAGCCACCACGGTTCCAGCTGCATGGACGCGACGCCCAGGACGCGGCAGGAAATAGTTCTAGAAGAACGAATGAATCATTCGTTTGTACGGTCTTGATTCAGCCGCGCCCGCACCCTAACGTTGATTCAGGCGCGCGCTACGGGGACAGAAGGGAGGCCACGAATGGCGAGTCAGGCTAGATCCCCCGAACAAAAAGCCCACCGGCGGGAGTACCGCCACCGAGCCGGCAATCGCAACTACTACGAGGGCCCAGAGCATCGGATCCCGATCCCGTTGCAGTACTGCGCGGTCTGCTTTCTGACATTCGGCAGCCAGGAGACGAGGGTCTATAGGGGCGAGAAGGTAGCCCATCCAAGGTGTGCGAGCAGGCTCCACAGATCCGACGCGGCCTGATTCGAAGGATCTCGGTGGAGTCGAAGCAAGTGCCAAGGGCTCTGTGGGTCTCCTGCTCGCGGTTGACGTTCGCTGACCGGGAGACGCGATGAGACGATTCAAGAACATCCTTCTCTATGCGAATGAGACGGCCAGTTCGGATGCTGCGCTCCGACGGGCGGAGGCTCTTGCCGCCAGGAACGAGGCCTTGCTCTCTGTAGTCGACGTCTTGCCCGGTTCGAGTGGCACTCGGCTGACCGCCCGGCTGCGGGAGCTGGGTATCCTGGTGGCACCAGCTTGGCGGCGCGGCGTGGCCGTCCGAGTAGGGGTGCTGACGGGCAGACCCTTCGTCGAGATCATCCGAGCCGTCTTGCGCAACGGACACGATCTCGTGGTCCTGGATGCCGAGGCAGAGGACTGCAGTCCGGGACATCCGCGCGGCAGCACGGCTCTCCACCTCCTGAGGGATTGCCCATGCCCAATCTGGGTGGTCAAGCGAGCCAAGCATGGCCCGCACCGGCGGGTGGTAGCTGCACTGGACGCGCACGAGGATTGGAGCAAGCAGCAGCAAGAGAGCTTGCGGGTACTGGAGCTCGCGGCGTCAGTGGCAAGATCCGACGGCGGTGAGCTCAGAGTCGCTTACTGCTTGAGCCACTGGACCCCCGGCTACTCACCCAGGAGGCTGCAGAACACTCTGGGCCGCCACCGCCAGCGTCTGGATGGGCTACTGGCAAGGTGTGACCTGAGCCACGTGCGCCGCGATGTACGCCTGGAAAGGGAAGCAGCCGTGGACGTCATCGCCACTCTCTGCGAAGAGGCCGATGTGCTCGTGATGGGAACGGTCTGGAGGAGCGGGCCGGCTGGAGTGCTGATCACGGACACTGCTAGCGATGCGTTGGCTCGAGTCGATTGCTCCGTGCTGGCCGTCAAGCCGGAGGGGTTCATCACACCCGTTCGATTCAGCGGGCGGTCGGCCAGGTCGCACGGCGTGACAAGGTGGGCGGCGTAGATCTCTCGATTCGATCATCGAGAGCTCATCTGGTTGCGTCGCCGTCGAGAAATCGGAAGGCGTGATCGATCTCTTCGTGGCTGCCCACGAGGATCAGACAATCGCCGGGCTCCAAGCGCAGGTCGGACGACGGGTTGGGATGCGACTGCTCACCGCGAACCACAGCGATCACGCTGGTCCCGGTCTGCTCGCGCAACCCGAGCTCTCTCAGAGTACGGTCATCTGCGCGACCCCCCGACGCGATGCGGTAGATGTCGGTCGTACCGGCCTCTAGAGCCTCGAGGACGGCTTCAAAGGCCTGGCCCACCGGAGCGCTCCGCAACATCCGGTAGGCCTCGCCGCGCAGGGCCCGTGTCTCGGCGCGAATCACGTTGCGCGGTACGCAGTAGGCGGTCAGCACGCGGGTGAAGATCTCTATTGCCGATTCGAACTCCTCGGCTACGACCTGATCGGCACCGGCCTTACGGAGGCCCTCGATCTCCCTGAACTTGCTTGTGCGGACCACGATCTCGACGGTCGGCGAGAGCTCACGGGCCGCTCCCAAGGAGCGACCCAAGGCGCTGAAGTCGGAGATCGCGAAGACGATGAGCTTGGCGGCGCGAGATGACTACGCCACAGGGCAAGGTCGTGCTGGGCGTGCTGCTCCTCCAGGACCTGTTGATCGTGCCCATGATCGCCCTGACCCCGGTCCTGGCGGGCTCGATCGAGGCTTCTGCCTCCGGCCTGATCTTGCGCTTCGGAGGCGGGCTGGCGGCGGTGGCTCTGGTGTTCTTCGTCGGCCGCGTCCTGATACGTCAGCTGACGCGGATCATCGCCGGTACCCGTATCCGTGAGCTCTTCGTCCTCGGTGCCCTGACCACATGTCTCGGCTTGGCCTGGTTCACGGCACGTCTGGAGTTCTCGCTGGCTCTGGGCGCTTTCCTCGCCGGAGTGCTGGTCGCCGAAACCGAGTACAGCCATCAGGTGATCGCAGACATCAGCCCGTTTCGCGACCTGTTCGCCAGCATCTTCTTTGTCTCCATCGGTATGCTGGTCGACCTGCCCTTCGCGGTGACGAATCTGCCTGTCCTCGGCGCTCGTGGTACTCCTTGAGGACCACCGCGGTGCTGGACAGGCTTACCACGAAGCCGATGAAGAGGGCGCGGGCCAGCGGCAGCCCGAAAGCGATGACGATCCCCATGGTCAGCCCGGTAGTCAGAGCCCACTGCAGGGAGCCGCCGATCAGAAAAGAGCGGCCCAGGGTTCTCATCTCAGCGGAGCTGAGCCGGAGCCCGATAACGAACAGCTGCAGAACGACGCCGATCTCGGCGAACACCTCGACCTGCTCGGTCTCCGGTACCAGAGCCAGGCCCGAGGGTCCGATGAGGATGCCGCTGATCAGGAAGCCAACTACCGGCGGGATGCGTAGGCGGGCGGAGAGCAGCACCACCAACGACGGCGGCAGAGAGGATGATTACGGCTTCGGAGAAGAGCTCTGCAGTCTCCATCGGTACTTAGTACGGCGGAAGATCACGCGGCGCCTTCATCGCCAGCCTTCCTGCGAGGCGACTGACGCCGTGGGCGGGGCTGTTGACGTCGTGCGTGGTCACGCGGGGGAAACCGGCCAGGACGAGCGGCGACAGGCCGTAACGCTCGTCGCCGTTGACCACCCGGTCGAGCCAGCTTCGGCAAAGCTGGTGATCGCTGGAGTCGGAGCGAAAGGCAAACTCGCCAGACGGCATCTTGCCGTCGGCCCGGCTCAGGAGTGCACTGCGGATCGGGTACGCGTTCCCGTTGGGCCTCGGGATCGCACTACTCCTGCGCGGCCGGACCGCCGCGCAGGCTGCCGAGGAGCCGCAGCAGCACGGGCAGCGCCACGGCGAGCCCGCCGAGGACCGCGATGCCGGCGTTGAAGAGCTCGCGCTTGGTCATGAAGAGGAAGAAGGCGGTCGCGACGACGGCCGTCCAGATGACCCAACGGAAGCGCCCATAGCCGGTCGACTCGGCGGCCAGCCGTCGTTCCAGCTGCAGGGCGAGATCGCCGTTGTCGTGGATGAAGTCTCGGAAGGCGAACTCGGCCGTGGAGAAGAGTGCGAGCTCCGGCCTGAAGTGCACGAGCCCGCGCCGGCGGAGGGACTCGACGGTCTTGTAGCGCCGCGGGTTGACCATGCCCTCGCAGGCCAGCTGCAGGAGTGTCAGCCGCTCCTCCGGCCCGCAGGCCAGCCAGAGCGCCCACTGCACGCTCTCGTCGCGCCGCCCCTTGGTGGCCGCGAGGTCGAAGGCCACATACCACTTCTCGAAATGGGCGAGAAGCAAAGCCCACGAGCGGGCCTCCTCGTCGCCCAGGCTGGTGCCGTTCGCCGTCGCGCCGGCGGCCGCGAGTCCTTCCCCGGCGCCGACCAGCAGGTCGTACGGGCTGCGCTGGCAGAGCAGCAGCACCCTGGCTTCCGTAGCGACGATGCGCTCCAGTCGGAGCCGCATCTCCTTTCTCGTCTTGGGATCGAAGAGCGCGTCCTCGAAGCCCCGGCAGAGAGCGAGCTGATTCTTGGCCGGCAGCTGCTCATCCTCCGCCGAGAGATCGATCTCCAGCAGGCAATCGCCCGCTCGATCCCGGCACTCCTTGACCAGGCTGTCACTTTGCTTGGGGTCGGTGAAGAGAGCGATCAAGCTCTTCCCCATGGCGCGTTCGACGAAGTACGGGGCCCCGGCCTTCGACACGTAGCGCCGGTCGAAACGTTCGAGCAGAGGGTCCCACGCACGGACTTCCTCCTCGCTCAGCAGGGTGCCCTTCGCCGTCGTCCCTTTGGGAGGAAGGCATCTGTCGGCGCCGACCAGCTGGTCGAAGCTGCTGCGGTCGCAGAGCAGCACGGCCCTGGCGTCGGTGGCGACGATCCGTTCCAGCCGCTTCCGCATGTCGCTCCTGGAGTCGCGGTCGAGAAGGGCGTCGTCGAAGCCCGTGCACAGGACGATCTGGTCCATGCCCGCCTGCACATCCTCTTTCGTCGCGGCCTCCGCAAGATCGACCTTCACCAGACGATCGCCGGCTCGCTCCCGGCACTCCCTGACCAGGTCTTCGGACTGCTTCGGGTCGGAGACGACGGCCATCATGCTCTTGCCCATGGCGCGCTCCACGACGTGGGACACTCCGACCCTCGACACACGCCGGCCGAGCCGCGAAAAGCAGATGCGGTCGGCGATGTACCAGACCCAGGCGGCCAATGCCGCGAGGATCACACCGAGCATCAGCAGCGTCGCGAGCCGGTGGGCCGGGTCTTCGACCCCCGCCGCGCCTCCCGGAAGGGTGTGGAACGGGATGTCGACCGTCCCCGCTGCGCTCGTGCCCGGCCGGGTGAGCGTCGCGCGGCCGGTTCCGGGCAGCTCGCCGGCGCCGGGCTTCCAAACCCAGGTCGCCCGCTGGGGCGAGGTGGCTTCCAGGTAGCGGAGGCTGCGCGCCGCCTGGTTGTAGGTCGGCAGCCCGCGCAGCAACTCCTCGGTCCAGTCCCGATGCCGCCACGGCTCGAGCGTCTCTCCGACCTTGCGCGCCAGCAGCTCGGCGGCCGCCGAGAACAGGTAGATGTCTCTGTCCGCCCGGTCGACGGCCGACCCGGCGCTCCTTTCATCGCGCAGCTCGAGGCTCTCGAGGGCGCTCATGGCGTCGTGCTTTAGGACCGTGCGCAGCTGCGACGACCAGGCGTACTCGAAGTAGCCGAGCGCCGGCAGGATCGCCACCACGCACCAGAGCAGGATGAAGCCGTAGACGTAGGAGAACGACGTTCCCCGCCCGAACACCTCGCGCTGCCGCATCTCGGCGAACCAGGTTCGCGCGTCCGCCAGGACACCGTGGTCGTCGGCCTCGTCCTCGCCGGGGCTGCCGCCACTGTCGCGGGTCGTTTTCGCGGCGGGGCTCGACTTCCCGTCGTAGTCCTCGCTCGGCAGGCGGCGCCCGAGCTTGAGCTGGGTACCGATCAGCGCCAGCAGCGGAATCAGACCAAACCAGAAGAGCGCCTGCAGGGTCGAGTCGGCCTGCGGCGCCAGCCAGAGCACCATCACGAGCCCCAGCGCCAGCAGCAGCAACACGGCGGCGATTCTCCGATAGCGCCGCCGCCGCCGGCGTGACGGCCAGAGCGCCCGCAACAGGACGTGCCGGAAGACCACGAGGGCGAGCCCGAGCGCCAGACCGCTCAGCAGGGTCGGGATCAACGAACGCACGACAGCCTCGACGACGATCGTGGCCGGCAGCTGCTTGTCGAAGAAGGTCACGATCCACCACTCGGGCAGCTGGCCGGGAAGGCGCGCCTCCTCGAACAGGGGACGCACATGGAGGATGTGGGGCCGGGTCTGGTAGGTGCCGGCCAACGAGACCGGCGTGCGCGAGCCCATCGCCGCCGCCAGCCGCTGGGGGTCGCCCTGCTCCTCGAAGAAGTTCGCGGTCAGGGCGCGGCGGCTGTCGGAATGAAAGAGCGTCCGGCCCGTCCGGTCGATCACCGCGAAGCCGAGCGGCGGCGACACCAGCGGGTCCTGCACCGAGGGCGGTATGCCGGTCAGCGCGACTACGAAGCGCTCGTCGTCGCTCGCGCCGCCGAGCGTCGAGGCCCGCGCCAGCGCCGCCGACCGGGCGCCGGTGGTCAGCGACGAGTAGGTCTGAAAGTAGAAGCCGTCGCCGACGCTCCAGTTCTCCCCGCCTCGCGCCGCCCGGAAGTACTCGCGGCCCTCGACCGAGATCATCGCCGTCGTCTCCGGCCCCACCGCCGCCTTGGCGATCTGCTGCCCCGACGGATCGACCCAGAAGACCGACGTCAAATAGGAGCCCTTGAAACGCCCGGGGATCTCGAGTCCGATCCGGCCGCGCTCGGTCCGGGTCTTGAGCCTCACCTCGCGCGGCTTCGATTCCAGCCACGAGTCGTCGAAGTGAGTCGCGGCCTGCCGGTCGAGGATAGTCAGCAGCTCGTCGGCCGCGACCAGATCGGCGGTCAGATTGGCCTCGACCTGAGCGGCGAGGATCTCAAGCTGCGCGTCCAGCACTCCTTTGAAGTCGGCGTGGCGATGATAGGCGGACACCAGCAGGCTGACGACCACGAGCAGGCACCAGGTTCCGCTGATCAACAGGCCGAGCTCGGTCCGGCGCAGCCGCTCGTGCGGCTCCATGAGGACGAAACGGAGGATCGGCATGCTAAAGAGGGCGAGCAGGGCCAGAACGCCCAGTCCCCCGGCCAGATAGGGGGAGACGACCAGAGCCTCGCGAAGCGCGACCTCGCCGTCGATCAGCCCGCAGAGCTGCCATACTTCCCACCCGCCCTGCTCCTTGGCCTCCTCGGGGTCGGCCAGCGGCCCCAGCCGTAAGGGCTGGCAGACGAGGTCCATCGGGATCCCCGCGAGCTGCCGGTCGATCTCGACCGCCGTGCCTCGCATCGCCCGCGCGCCGGATCCGCCGGACTCCCTTTCCGTGCCTTTGGCAATGGCGGGATTCGTCTGGGACTCGGCCTCTGCTTCCAGCAGCGCCCGCACCGACTTGAACCTGAGCCCCGAGCGCTGCCGGACTCGGCCCTTGGTGCGCACGCCGATCTCGGGCTGCTCCCAGGTCTGGATCAGGACCTCCCCCCTCCCGTCGGCGATCAGGTAGCTCGGGAAGGTCTCCCGCGAGGGCAGGGCGTCGAGCAGCCGCTTCAGCGATACGTCGAAGGCGAGCCTTTCCCACTCGGCATCCACCTGCTGCTGACGGAGCCGCACCAACCGATTGCCGCGAATCAGGGCCGAAAGCGTGCCTTCCTGCTGCTCGGCCAGCTTCGGCAGCTTGCCGGCGAGCGACACGAGCTCGAGCACCCCGTGGCGCACCGTGCCTCGGACCCGGAGCCGGTAGCGTGCGGGCTCTTCAGGATCCCCCAGGCTGAGCGTGACCGAGAGCCGCCCGACCGGCGCGACGCCGGCGACCTCTTTCCGCAGCCGCCTCAGCTTCTCCAGATCGTCGCCCTCGACCGTGCCGCTCAGCCGCGGCGCCGACGTCGCGGTGACGCGGAGCCGGGGCGAGCCGTCGCGCAACGGCCAGACCTCGACGTCGACGGGGCCCTTTGCGACCAGCTCGCGGGCGCCCTCGGGGATCGGCAGCACAAGCCGCTCGTGGCGTATCCGCGTCTCCACCAGTACGGAGGCCGCGTCGGGCGACCCCAGCCGCACTCCGACGCTCTTCAGCCCGTTCAGGAAGGCGTCGAATGCCGCGGCGAGCTCCGCGGCAAGATAGCCGGACTCCGCCGCGGGCGGCACGCCTCTGGCCTCGGCCCCCAGTTCGACGAGCGCGAAATGCTGCTCCGGGGTCAGGCCGAGGGCGGGCAGCTTGCGGCCCAGGTCGAGGGAGACCTCGCAGTAGAACCCGACCTCGAGAGCGCCGTCGGTCAGGACCCTGCGCTTCCAGGCCCAGAGCTCGACCCGATTGGCCTCCGCATCGCCCCAGCGCAGCGCGCCGCCGTCCATCCAAGCCGGCTCGCGGGCGAGCCCGACCCTGGCGCCCTCCGCCTTGAGCAACTGTCTGGGTTCGCCGTCGGTAAACGCCCAGATGCCGCAGTCCTTCGCTCGCGGGCGGGCGTCGATCGTTCCCTCGAGCTTGAGATCGCGAAGGTTTTCGTCCTGCCCCGACGAGAGCGGCAGGCGCAAGCGGAAGTGCTGGTCGACATTCCGGACGGCCAGGGACTCACCGTCGATCTCCGGCGACTGCGGCCGGTCGAGGTCGAGGAGGAAGAGGCGGCTCTCGAGCGCCCCGGCCGGCGACCTCTCGAGCGGCGCCGGCAGATCGAAGCTCCGCGAGACCCCCTCGATCGGCAGAGAGATCCCGATCTCGCCCTCGGCCCCGAGCTCGAGTCCTTCGTCGGCGAGGCTCAGGGTCTCGAAGCCGAGCTCTTCTTCGGCCGACAGCGGGACGTCGAGGCTCAGCTGCTCGCGCACGTTCTCGAGGCGAACCCTGGCGTCGTCGGCTCCCGGCACGATCTTCGCCGGGTCGTCCGCGGTCGCCCACAGCTCACCCAGGATCCGGCGCCCGCCTGCCTCCGGCCGCAGCAGCACGTCCGGGCGCGCGAGACCGCCGATGACGATCTCCAGCCCGTCCAGGTCGCTCTCGAACCGCACGTGAGCCTGGGCTCCCGAAAGGACGCGCCCCTCCATTCGAGCCCGCTGTGGCTCGGACAGCTCCAGATAGGGTTGCGAGCGGACGAAGCTCGACAGGTTCTCGAGCTCCCCCTTCACGCGCTCGACATTCTGGTAGGTGAGCCCCAGCAGCTGCTCGACGTGATCGGCGGCGTTGCCGAGCAGGCGAACGTGGCGGGCGTGCACGTCGCTCAGCTGGCGCCTGACGTGATTGCCGTAGAGAAGCCCGACGGCGGCGACGATGCCCACCACGATCAGCACTGCACGCAGGGCCCGCGGCGCCGACCTCTTGGCGGCACCTGCCGCCGCGCCGCCGTTCGACTCCTGGCTTTCCGGCTGGTTCTCGGCCATGCAACCTCCTCCCGTCGCGACGCTCCACCGTCGCTCGGGGCGAACGGCCGCCGAAGGCGGCGTCCGCGGACACTTCCCATCAATAGACGTGCGTAGACGCGAGATTACCGCTTTGCCGGCCGTTCGTCTTCCCACGCCGGCGCCGTCAGCCGGCGGAGGGAAGGCCGAGTGCACCCGCCGTCGCCGGCGGCGTGAGCTACTCCGCCGCGGTCCGTGCCCGGAAGCGCTCCCAGGCGGCGACGGTCAGGTCGGCGAGGTCGCGGCGCTCGGCGCGGAGCCTCGCCTCGTTCTCGTCGAGCAGGCGGAGCTG
>JAHEKO010000346.1 GCA_024638355.1 Acidobacteriota bacterium | reverse complement strand
GAGCCGGCGCCGCTCTTCGGGTCGATCGTCGGCGCGATCCTGTTCATCGCCCTGGTGCTGGTGATCGTCGGCTGGCGCGTGCGCCGCATGGACCTCGCCTACGGCGGCGAGTAGAGGCGCTCCCGCGGAGCGAAGGCCGGCGGCTGCGGCTTCAGTCCGGCCGCGGGCGCGACTGCTCTTTCTCGATCAAGCCCGCCATGAACTGCGGGTACCGCCAGTTCCACATGCCGGCGGGTTGGAACCGCGGCTCGCCGCCTTCGACGAGCCACCTCGGCGGCACTTCGAAGCTGCGCCACCTCCAGGTCTCGGGCGCGGTGGCGCCACGCACGTTGATGAAGAGGGCCGCTGCCACGGTCAGCGCGATGCCGGCTGCCTTGAGCTTCGGCCAGCGGACGTCCCCCGAGCGCGTGGCCTCGCGAAACGCGTGGAGCGCCATCGCCGACAGGAGGAACAGCCAGGGCACGATGTCGGAGAAGAGCCGTGGCCCGTACGACTGTCCGCCCCACCAGGTGCTCAGCAGGCTGAGCACCTGCCAGTGGGCCACGAAGACCGCGAACGCCAGCGCGGCCAGGAGCGGGGACGGCAGCCACCGGCGGCGACGCACGGCGATCCACAGGACACAGGGTACGAAGGGGACGAACACCAAGAGCCCTCGGCCGGGGCTGATCAGGGTGCCCAGTACGCCATCGAGATAGCCGGGGTCGAGAAACCTCGCACCGAGGTGACCCGACTCGATGTGCCAGGAGAACATGTAGGGCGGTAGCGGCTCGCCGTAGCTCGCCATCGACTGGAGGACGAACAGGGCGAGCCAGACCAGGCCGACTCCCGCGAAGACGGGGAGGCGCCGACGCTGCTCGACGGCGACGATCAGGGTGGCGGCCACCACCGAGAGTGCCATGGTCGGTCGGCAGAAGTAGGACCAGGAGAGGAGTGACGCGCTCGCGACGTAGGCCACGGCCCGCCGGTTCCACGACGGCGACAAGAGCAGATAGAGCGCGGCCGCCAGCAGCAGCACCGCCCAGCCGTGAGTCCAGAAGGGCCGCGAGATCGAGCTGAAGATCTGGGTGCCCAGGGCGAAGACCGCGACCAGCGCCAGTGCGGCGCCGGGAGGGAGCCAGAGCCGCCCCAGGAGGAAGAGGACGGCGCAGAGCGCCGCCGCGACCAGGGCGGAGATCGTGCGCAGGATCCGCGCCTCGTGGTGCCGAAAGAACATGCCGTCCGGCGTCATCGGAACGACGCCGGCCGCACGGTAGGCCGCGACGAAGGGTGCGTTCAGAACGGCCGGAGCGTTGGGGAAGAAGTGGTAGTAGCGCCCGTCGATCTGGCGGAGATGATAGGGGTTCTCCTGGTCGGTCGTCGCGGCGAAGGCCGCGGGAACGGAGAGCGTTCCCGAGGTGAGCAGCGAATGGCTCACCACCGTGATGTACTTCGAGTCGGCGATCTGCTGCACCGGGGCGAGCGAGAAGATCAGCAGACAGGCCGCGAACACGGCGGCGACGAAGAACCGGTCGCCGGCGCGGTCGGGCGATGCGAAGTAGGCGGCGAGTCGCCGTCGATGCCGCCCTCCGAAGAGAGCCAGCAGTAGGAGCGCGGCGAGCCAGGGAGCGAGCCCCGCCAGGCGATAGGCGCCGCTGAGGCGATAGAGCTCGACCCGTTCGACGCGCAGCTCCTCGGGCCACTTGTTGACGATGCGAAATCGAAGGCGCTCGGGGAGGTTCGCAGCCTCCAAGACGAAGAGGCGCTCTTCGCTGCCGGCGCGCGGTGGCAGCCGGAGCCGAAGAGCCGGCTTCGCGTTCTCGTCGAGCGCCTCGAATCGGTAGCCGAGTCCCCCGCCGACCTGGAGAACCAGCAGATAGCGCTTGTCCGGCTCGAGCGTCACCTCGTCGAGCATGGCCACCGCGGGCTTGTTCGAGGCGCTCCGCACCACGAGCGCGTCGCCTTCGCGCCGGATCTTGCCGAAGGCGCCCGCGTCGAGCCGGGCGAACGCCGGCTCCAGCTTGAAACCGTGCAGGCCGGCGTTGGAGCCGATCCAGCGGTGCGCGGCGGCGCACAGCAGCAGGAGCAGGCCGAGGGCAAGGGCCTCACGGACCAGGCGATCGGATCGTCCGGGCCGCCAGCGCACGAAGGCGGTCACGCGAGAGTCGAGGCCGGGTGGACGTGATCGATCGGAGTCCGCGCCAGACGCCGTGCGGCCCGCGCGGAGCTGGTCTCGGCCTCTGCGTCGTCGAGCCACTGCGCATGCCTGACCAGGAGCGCCAGCTCCATCGCGCGTCCGAGGGTCAGCGCGAAACGCCGGGCGCCGGTCTCGAGCGCCTCGCGGCCTTCCGCGCTCGCCCGCTCGAGCCAGTCGGCAGCCGACGCCAGGGCCTCGCCGGCGACGCGGGCCGTGGCGCGCAGGTCGTCTTGACTCGCGGCCGCGGTGCACGCCGCCAGCTCCGAGCGCAGCACTTCGAGTCCCCCTTGCCGCTCGATCACCCGCAGGGTGTCCAGAGCGAGGACGTCGGTGGTGCCCTCCCAGATGGGCAGCACCTGCGCGTCGCGCAGCAGCACCGGAAGCCCGGTGTCCTCGACGTAGCCGGCGCCGCCGAAGATCTCGAGGGTCTCGCTCGTCACCGCTACCGCCTGCTTGGCGGTGGTGAGCTTCATGATCGGAGTCAGCAGCCTCAGCAGCGCCTTCTCGTCGTCCGTGGCCTCGCCGCTCTCTTCGGCGCCCAAGAGCTCTACCGTTCTGAAGGTCAGATGGAAGGCGCCGGCGAGCTCGGCCTCGAGGCCGGCGATGAGGTCGCGAAAGAGCGGCTTGTCGGCGAGCGGCGCTCCGAACACGACCCGCTTGGCGGCGTAGTCGCGCGCCAGGTCCAGGCCGCGGCGCATCAGCGAGATGGCGCTGACCCCGTTCCAGATCCGCGTGACGTTGAGCATCGGGCTGATGTTCTTCACTCCGTCGGTGGCGCCCAGCACCAGCTGCGCCGGCGTGCCGTCCAGCGTCAGCTCGGCGGTCGGCAGCTTGCGGGTGCCGAGCTTGTCCTTGAGGCGGTGCACCCGCAGACCCCGCGGTAGACCGCGCTCGTCGCGGGCCTCGACGTAGAAGAGCGCGAGATTCCGCCCGCCCGGTCCCTGTCCTTCCGGCCGCGCCAGCGTGAGCGCCATCTGCGAGGCGGCCGCCGAGGTGAACCACTTGCGTCCCCAGAGGCGCCAGGCGCCGTCGGCATCGCGCCGCGCCACGGTCTCGGTGGCGCCCACGTCGGAGCCGCCGATCGCCTCGGTCATCCACTGCCCGCTGGTCCAGAAGCGGTGCGGCTCCCTCGCGGTCAGCCGCGGGACCGCCCGGTCGATCAACCGCCGGTTGCCCGACAGCAGGAGCGTTTTGGCCGCCGCGTCGGTCATCGCCAGCGGGCAGCTGTAGATGTCGCTCGAGGCGGTGAAGAGGTAGACGAGGGCGAACTGGTGGACGCGGGAGTAGCGACCGTGGGCGCGCTCGTAGGGCAAGGCGACGAGGCCGTGGCGCACGGCCAGCTCTTCGGCGCGACGCCAGAGGGGGGTCGGCTCGATGCGGTCGACCCGGTTGCCCCAGGCGTCCCAGCGGGTGAGCACCGGCTCGTTCAGGCGATCGGCCAGCTGCAGCTCGAAGAGCTCGCCGCCGGCGATCTCGCCCATCTCGACCAGCGATGGCTCGACCGCTGAGAGCACCTCGTCCGGCAACGCCTGGCGGAGATAGGCGGTGAGGCGCCGGTCGTCGAGGTAGGGGTGGCCGAGAGCGGGAGGCGACTGTCGGAACGTCATCGCAAGGATCCTCCGGCCCCAGCCTACCGCCGCCGACCCCCGCGGCGCGAGTGGGGAGTGGCGAGCCGGTAAGGTAGGGCGCGTACGAAGCGATGAACGAGCTCGAGACGGCACGACTGCTCCTGCGGCAGTGGGAGGCGAAGGATGTCGAGCCGTTCATCGAGTTCTACGCCGAGCCCGAGGCGGCGCGCTTCGTCGGCGGATCGGCGAGTCCCGATCAGGCGTGGCGGCGACTGGCGTCGTACATCGGCCACTGGGCGCTGCTCGGCTTCGGCCTGTGGGCGGTGGAGGAGAAGGCGAGCGGCGCCCTCGCCGGCTGTGTGGGCCTGTGGAAGTCGGCGGGCTGGCCCGAGCTCGAGCTCGGCTACTGGCTGGTGCCCGGGGCCTGGGGCAAGGGCTACGCCACCGAAGCCGGAGCGGCCGCGCGCGATTTCGCCTGGACGGCGCTCGCCGCCGAGAGCCTGGTCAGCTACATCGCTCCGGACAACGAGGCGTCGGTGAAGGTCGCCGAGCGCCTCGGCGCTCGCTATGACCGGACGATCGACCTGCTGGGCTTCGGACCGCACCGCGTCTACCGCTACCCGCGGCCCGGATAGGCGACCGAGGTCGAGCTAACCCCTAGACGCCGCGGTAGCCGAGGTCGCCCTCCAGATAGGTCAGGTGCCACCGGGGCGCCTCGGGCAAGCCGCTCTGATTGCGAAAGTAGATCGGGCGCTCGTAGAAGGGCTCGCCGCCGCGCTCGAGGGCGGCCTCCAGCTGCTCCCGGGAGCTGGTCAGCACCGAGGCGGTGGG
>JAHEKO010000345.1 GCA_024638355.1 Acidobacteriota bacterium | reverse complement strand
CCGGCAGGCGGGCGCGGATGAAGCGCATGTTGATGCCGGCGATCAGGTTCTCGACTTCTTTGTAGTACTGCGTTTGAGCTTCGGCGTTCTTCATCGGCTTGAGCCCGAAGCGCACGTTGGTGCCGCCGCCGCGCTCGTCGCCGAACATCTCCAGCCCGCGGGGCAGCCACTTGTTGATCGCCTTCTGGATGTCCTGGGTGTTGATGTAGACCGAGCCCTTGGCGGCTTTCTCCATCCAGCGTCGCAGCGGCACCGTGCCGGCCAGCAGGTGGAACGCCTCCTCGCGCAGCATCTCCGGCATGCTCTCGGCCATCGGCTTGTAGGCGCTGACCTTCTGCATCTGTAGCTGATACTTGCCGACGCGGTCGATCAGCGCGCAGAACGTGGCGTTGTCGACGAACGAGTCGAAATCGACGTTGAAGGCGCCGAGGATGTGCGAACCAGTCCGCATCGACAGGATCTCTTCGACCATGTCGGCGCTCGAAGAGTCGGAAAACTTGCTCCAGTCGTCGTCGCTCAACAGGTGGAGCATCTGGTAGCCGTGGCGGAGCTCCTCGGCCATCATGCGGAGGATCCAGAACTGCTCCTCCTCGTCCTGAGCGCGCGCCAGGGTGAGCTGGTGCTGCTGGATGGAGCCGAACTCGGTGCTCGCCTGGGCCTTGATCGCGCCCAGCAGGTGATGACCGGCGTTCTCCTCGAGGTCGCACGCCCGCGTCGCCTTCGGCTGGCCGGTGCGCTCGCCACACTCGATCTCGTCGCACATGCCGAGCTCGCGGAAGGCGCACAGCTCGAATCGCCGATCGTTGGGAAAGAACCGATCCCAGTTGTCGATCAGGTACTCGTAGTCGGGCAGGAATGTCTGCCGCCACTTGACGACGGCATTGTGCAGGGGCTTCGGTATGTGGTCTTTCCGCGTAGTCATATCAGCTCCGATTTTCTTCGTGCCGCACCCGACACCGGATGCGAGCCGCAGAGGCCGCGTAGCGGGCTCGCATCGTGGCCGCGCTCAGCTAGAGCCTCCTGGCGAATGGGCGCAGACCGGCGGGCTCGAACCCGAGCGCGGTGAAGAAACCGGCGATCTCCTCGGCCCCCTCGTCGACCAGCGTGCGCACCGTCGCCGCGCCGCGACGCCGGAAGTGCTCCAGAATGTGCTCGGCCAGCTTGCGGCCGATCGCCTGGCCGCGGTAGTCGGGATCGACACCCATCACTTCGATCCAGCCGGTCGGCTCCTCGAGCCCGAACTCTCCGGAGCGCACCTCGCCGAACATGAAGCCGACCACCTTGCCGTCGGCCTCGGCCACCACCGGCGCCTCGGGGTCGCGACGCTGATAGTAGGTAATCCGATGCTCCCAGACGTCGGGGCGGTACTCGCCGCCGATCTTCTCGTCGAGCTGGGTCACGCCGTTCAGGTCGGTGTCTTCGAGGGCGCGAATCTTCAATTCGCCGGACATTGTCGTCTCTTTGGCACGCCCGAAGCTGGAATGCCGCGGGCAGGTTGATTCTAGCCACTAGGAGGGGGAGGGACAACGGTCCCGGAGGGTGGGGTCGAAGGGTATCCTGCCAGGATGCCGCCGCCCCGGACCGTGGACGCTCGCAGCGGCGGCGCCTCGCTTGCGGTCCACGCCGCCCTGGTCCTCGTCTCGGTCACCTTCGGGCTGATGCACGTCGTCGCCAAGGGCATCCTGGACTCGCTCGAGCCGCTCCAACTCGCGGGCCTGCGCGCGCTCGGCGCCACGCCGCTCCTCTTGTGGGCGGCCTGGCGCCACGACCGCATCCTGCCGTCGCGGGCGGAGCTGCCGATGCTCGCGCTACTCGGTCTTCTGGGGGTCACGCTCAACCAGCTTCTGTTCATTCTCGGCCTCGACCGCACGACCGCCTCGAACGCCGCCATCCTCATGCCGTCGATTCCGGTCTTCGCGATCGCCGTCGGCGCCCTGCTCCGCATCGAGCGGGTCGGCTGGCGTCAGATCTCGGGCGTGGTGCTCACCGTGACCGGTTGCCTCGCGCTCCTCGATCCGACCCGCTTCTCGGCGGCCCGCGAGACCGCGATCGGTAATCTGCTCATCCTCCTCAACTGCCTGAGCTACGCCACCTTCCTGGTGGCGCAGCGCCCGATTCTCCAGCGCCTGCCGTGGCGTACCGTGATCGCCTGGTCGTTCCTGTTCGGCACGGCGGGCATCGTGGCCATCACCGCGTCGCCGCTCCGGGCCCTCGACCCCGCGGCCGTTCCGGCCGGGGCCTGGCTCGGGCTGGCTTTCATCGTTCTGTTTCCCACCTTCCTCGGTTATTCGCTGAGCACCTGGGCCGTCCGCCGCTCGTCGCCCTCGCTGGTCGCCCTCTACACCACCGTGCAGCCGATGGCCGCGGCGCTCGCCGCGGTCTTGTTCCTCGGCGAGTCGCTGGGCTGGCCCGAGCTCGTCGGCTTCGTGCTGATCTCCGCCGGCGTCGTCGTCGCCGGGCGGCGGTAGCCCGCGTCGCTCGGTCGCCGCTCAGCTCGCAATCGAGCGGCCTCCACGGGAATCGCAGGGCTCTGTCCGTCTATTCAAGCGACCCACCGTATGCATAGGGAGGACCAGCATGATCGGCCAGAAAAGTGAATTCCGCGGAACCGTCCTCTCTCTAGTGACCTTCATCGTCCTCGCGGTCGCGACCGACGCCCACGCGGCGGCGCAGCCGGCCGGAGACGTCCCGGCCGCCGACGAGGATCCGGTAGTCGAGGACGCGGTCGCGGCGGCGGCGACCCCGGCGGACGAGCCACCGGAAGGGCACGCGGCAGGCGGAGGGGCCGGCGGTACCGCGGCCAAAACGACGGCGAGCGACTGCTACGAGTCGCAGGAGAACCGGGGCACCTTCAAAGACTGTCGGAGCCGGTTCGGGGCGAGATTCGCTCTCGGTCTCGGCATCGACAACTTCGCCTCCGGCCAGTTGCTCAACGTCCTCAACCCGGAGGACTCCGACGCCAACGACACCCGCGAGCGATTCGTGGGGGGCTTCGACATCCAGTACCGCCTCTGGCACGACAAGGGTGGCAAGAACACTCAGTCGGTGTGGGTGAGGGCACTGACTCTGCACGGCGTGCGCAGCACCGAGGTCGACTGCACGACGACCATGGAGAACCAGACCCTGCCCGCGGTCTGCTCGCTCCAGTCCAACGCCTTCGATCCCAGCGACATCAACGTCGGGGAGTCCGCCACCTACATCCTTCGCGAGGCGAGCAGCCTGGAGGGCTTCGGCGGCCTGCGCTACGAGTTCCGCTCCCTCGAGAGCCGCGACGCGTCGGATGTGCCATCCGGAGTCCTGTACCTGATCGGCCAGCTCGGCTTTCTCTCCGTCGCCGACTCGGGCGACGACCTGATCGACAACCACCTCGTGGGGATCGGGGCAGCGGCCACCGAGGGCAACTTCAGGAACAGCTTTCTGGAGCTGGGCTGGGGTCGCACGCAGCTCTACGGCGACAAGTCCGACGACCGGTTCAAGGTGCGCGCCGGTGTGAACTGGGAGGTATCCACCACCATGCGGGGCTTCGCGATGATCGTGATCGATACCGACTTCGGCTCCGGCTCCGACAGCGTCCAGAGCTACATCGGCATGTCCTTCGACATCGGCCAGCTCACCGTGAAGAAAAAGAAGGAGAAGACAGACACGCAGACAGCGGATCAGCCGACGACGTCGACGACGAGTCCCGGCTAGCCGCCGAGCGCTTCGTGGGCGTGGTAGCTCGAGCGCACCAGCGGCCCCGATTCGCAGTGGCTGAAGCCGAGCCCCAGCGCCGCCTCGCGGTACTCGGCGAACTCGTCGGGATGGACCCAGCGGTCGACCGGCAAGTGGTCTCGAGTCGGCTGCATGTACTGGCCGATGGTCAGGATCTCGACGCCCGCGCCACGGATGTCGGCGAGGGTGTCGAAAACCTCGTCGCGGGTCTCGCCGATTCCCACCATGATGCCGGTCTTCACGCGGCCGCCGTAGGCGCCGGCGTCGCGCTCGCGCGCGCCATCGGCCAGGAGCTCGAGCGAGCGCTCGTAACTGCTGCCCGGCCGGGCGCTACGGTAGAGCCGCGGCACGGTCTCCATGTTGTGGGAGAAGACCTCGGGGGCGGCGCCCAGCACGACGTCGAGCGCCTCCGCGACGCCGCGGAAGTCCGGGGTCAGCAGCTCGACCGCGGTTCCCGGGTTGCGTTCATGAATGGCCTCGGTGACGTCGGCGAAGTGGCGCGCGCCGCCGTCCGGCAGGTCGTCGCGGTCGACCGAGGTGATCACCGCGTGCCGGATGCCCATCGCTCGCACCGCTTCGGCCACCCGCCCCGGCTCTTCGGCGTCGACGCCGGGGGCCGGCCGGCCGGTCGTCACCGCGCAGAAGCCACAGCGGCGAGTGCAGATGTCGCCCAGAATCATGAAGGTCGCGGTGCCGTGCTCGCCCCAGCACTCGTAGATGTTCGGGCAGCGCGCCTCCTGGCAGACGGTGTTCAGGTCGAGCCCTTCGACCAGCCGCCGCACCTGGTGGAATCGAGGCGGAGTCGAGAGGCGAATACGCAGCCAATCCGGCCGCGGCTGGCGGGGCGGCTCGGCGGCCGGAG
>JAHEKO010000017.1 GCA_024638355.1 Acidobacteriota bacterium | reverse complement strand
CCGGCTCATTCTCGACACGCCCGGTGGCGGCGGCTTCGGAGCACCACCCGAGCGGGAGGCGCGGGCCGATGGCCAGGATGAATAGGATCGCGGCCGTTCTCTTGTGGTCGATCATCGCGGCCGCCTTCATCGGGCCGGGCACGGTGACCACCGCCGCTTCGTCGGGCTCGGAGTTCGGCCTGGCCCTGCTCTGGGCGCTGGTCTTCTCGACCGTGACCTGCCTGGTGCTGCAGGAGGCCAGCGCGCGCCTGACGGTCGTCTCGGGCCGCAATCTCGGCGAAGCGCTGCGCGATCGCTATCCCGCGGGGTTCGCCGGCGCGGCGGTGCTGCTGCTCGTGCTGGGTGCGATCGTCCTCGGCTGTGCCGCCTACGAGGCGGGAAACATCCTGGGCGGCGTGGCGGGCGCGAGCCTGGCCCTGCCCTTCGGCCCCCGGGCGCTGACGGCGATCTCGGTGGCGTTTGCCGCGGCGCTCCTCTGGTTCAACTCACCGCGCCGGGTGGCGCTGTCGCTGAGCGCTCTGGTCGCGCTGATGGGTGTCGCCTTCCTGTGGACCGCCCTGCGGCTCGGGCCGGCGTGGGACGACGTCGTCCGCGGCAGCCTCACGCCGTCGCTACCGGCGGGCTCGACGCTCTATGCCGTCGGTCTCGTCGGCACGACGGTGGTGCCCTACAACCTGTTCCTGGGCTCGGGCATCGCGGCCGGCCAGAGGCTGAGCGAGGTGCGCTTCGGACTGGCCATCGCCGTCGGCCTCGGAGGGGCGATCTCGATGGCGGTCCTCGTGGTCGGGACGGCCGTCGCCGGGGACTTCAGCTTCGAGGCGCTTTCGGGTGTCTTGAGCGAGCGCCTCGGCGGCTGGGCACGCACCTTCTTTGCCCTCGGGCTCTTCGCCGCGGGGCTCTCTTCGGCGGTTACGGCTCCTCTGGCCGCCGCGATCACCGCGCGCAGCCTGTTCGCCACGGACGAGGCCCCCCGACGATGGTCCGACCGCTCGTGGCGCTACCGAACGGTCTGGCTGGCCGTGCTCGGGGTCGGCCTCGTCTTCGGGCTCAGCGAGGTGCGGCCGATCCCCGTAATCGTCCTCGCCCAGGCTCTCAACGGCGTATTGCTGCCGATCACCGCCGTATTCCTGCTCCTGGCAGTCAACGATCGGGCGCTCATGGGCGACGCCGCCCTCAACGGTTGGATGTCCAACGCGCTGATGGCGGCCGTCACCGCGGCCACCATTATGCTCGGCTCGATCGGCGTGGCGCGCGCCCTCGCCCGGACTCTCGGCGCCCGGGTGCCGGAACCGTCGACCCTGCTGGCGATCGCCGTCGCCCTGACCGCCGTCCTCGCCGTGCCGGCCTATGTCGCGGCGCGGCGCCGACGGCTCTAGGCGCGGACGGCTCGCGACGCAAGCCTGTGAGAAGAGCAGGCTAGGAGCTCCAGGTCAGTGCCCGCGCCAGCTCTTCATGCTGGTCGAGGCTCCGAACGCGTCGAGGAGCGCGTCGCTGGCCCCGGTGGGCAGGGTGCCTTTGAGCAGCGGCATGATCTTCACCAGTGCCGGCTCGAGCACGAATGGCTCGTTCTCGTGCACCGCCTGGACGACCTTGCCCGCCAGCCTTTCCGGCGTCAGGAAGGGCGTCAGCAGCGGCTGCCGCACCCCTTCGAACATGCCGGTCGAGACGTAGCCGGGGCAGACCGAGGTCACGCCGACGTGGTCGTGGCCCAGGCGCTTCAGCTCGAGCCGGATCGACTCGGTGAAGCCGATGACCGCCCACTTGCTGGCGGCGTAGGTCGAGCCCCAGGGCAGGCCGATGAAGCCCGAAGCGCTGGCGATGTTGATCAGGTGGCCCGCCTCGGCGGCGATCAGATCGCCCAGGAAGGCATGGGTGACCGCCACCACGGCCTCGGTGTTGACCTCGAAGGTCTTGAGGTGCTTCTCGAGCGGCACCTCGAGGAACTCGCCGCCCTGGACGACGCCGGCGTTGTTGACCAGGATCTCGAGACCTCCCAGCTCGGTGATCAGCTCCTCGCGCAGGTCCGCGACGCCGTCGTGATCGGTGACGTCGAGCTGATACAGCAGGCAGTCGGGACAGAGGTCGTCCAGACGCTCGCCGGCCTCGGCCAGATTCCCCTCGTCGAGATCGGTGAGCACGATCCGAGCGCCTTCACCGGCGAGAGCCCGCGCGATGGCGAACCCGATGCCCTGGGCGCCGCCGGTGACGAGAACGCGCTTGCCGCGAAGTGATTTCATCGATTCGATTCTACCCTGATCTTCGCGCTCCCCGGGGGAAACGAACCGACCCTCTGCCGAAGGTCGACCCGCCGGCTCCGAAGCGGCCTCAGTAGGTCCAGAGCACTTCGTGAGCGAACTCGAGCTCGATCACCAGCGTCTCGTGAGGCGCGAAGATCCGATCGTCGACCGCGCCGAGCCAGCCCGAGATGATCGCGGCCGTGGGCTGCGGAAGGTCGGCATCGAGCACCCTCTGTCCGTCGACGCTGACCTTCTTCAGCAGGCCGTTCTCGGTCGGCCAGGTGAGCGTCAGGCCGTCGAGCGTGATGTCGAGCTCGCTGTCGTTGGTGACTCTCCAGCGGACCCTCTTGCCGGCGAAGGCCAGCTGCCCGGCTCCCAGCGCCGTGCAGCCCGAGCCAACCTCCGGCGGCGGGTAGTTCGCCGTGCAGCCCTCGGCGAAGGAAGCGGCGAGAGAGTAGACGCCGAGCGGTTGATCGTCGGAGTACTTTCCGCTCCGAATCCTCTCGATCGCCTTGCGCAGGTTGGCCCGGCCGTGTCCGGACTTGCCCTGCCCGGAGCCGACCACCGGCTCGGCGGCTGAGAGGGCGGTCGACGACAGGTAGTAGTCGGCCTTGCCGGGGGCGTGCTTCGTACCCAGCTTGTCGGCGAACAGCGCCGCCGCGCCGGAGATCCACGGTGCGGCGAAGGAGGTGCCCGAGGCCACCGCCCAGCCGCCGCCCGGGAAGGTGGTCAGCACGCTCTGGCCCGGGGCCGAGATGGTGACCAGGTCGCTGCCCCAGTTGGAGAAGGAGCTCAACGCGCCGCTCTCGTCGACCGAAGCGACGCCGATCGTGTTGCCCAACGCCGCGGGGAAGACCTGGATCTCCTCGCCCAGATTTCCCGCGGCAGCGACGCAGGCCACGCCGTTGCGCGCCGCGTAGTTGATCGCGCGCATCAGCTCGGACGAGAAGGTCTCCATGCTGAAGCTCATGTTGATCACGTTGGCGCCGTGGTCGACGGCGTAGTAGATCGCCTCGATGATGTCGTAGAGATGGCCGTCGCCGTTGCCATCGAAGGCCCGGAGCGGCATCAGCTTGGCCTCCGGAGCGACGCGGTGAACGATGCCGGCCACCATCGTGCCGTGGCCGAAGCCGTCGGGCAGGGTCGAGGTGTCGAGCGCCGTCTCTTGCGCCTCGTCGAGGATCACGACCGACGACTGGCTGAGCGGCACCACGCCCGAGCCGTCCAGGATCACCACCGACGACTGATCGAGAATCACCACCGACGACTGATCGATGCCCGCCATCTCGGAGGGAATGCCGGCGACGTCGTTGATGAAGTCGTAGCCCGGAACGACGACATCCGCGAGGAGCTCGTGATTGGGATCGATGCCGGTGTCGATGATCGCGACCGTCGCCTCGCCGCGGAAGTCTTCCTGCGCCTCGTCGACCTCGAGCAACTGCGCCGCGGATTGATTCAGGTACCCCGTCCAGATGTCCCGGCGGCTGCCATCCGGGTACTCTCCGAACTCCTCATAGGCGTCGTCCAGCAGGCTCTTGTCGTCGAGCCTCGCCGCTATCAGCTTGCCGTTCTCCGCCGGCCAGGTGAAGAAGATCCGGTCGATCGCCAGGTCGGAGGCGGCGTAGTTGGTGACCTCGAAGCGCACTTCGCTACCGGAGATCTGCATCTGGCCGTCGACGTGGCCGGCACACGGCCCGCCGGCAGAGTCGAACTGCGCCGAGTGGCCCTCCACGGTGGCGACGTCGAGCGTGTACGCGGCGGCGTCGACGCCGGCGCCGTTCTGCCACTTGAGCCTGAGCTCGAGCGCCTGCCCCGGATCGATCTCGCGCTTGTCGACGGCAGCCAGCCAGCCGGAATCGACGGTCGCGGTCGACGGTGGAAGCACCTGGTCGTAGATCTTGGCACCGCCGAGCTTGATCTCGATCAGGTCGCCGTTGGCGGCCGGCCAGCCGACCGAGATGCTCGACAGCGTGATCGTCGCGTTGGTGGTGTTGGCCACGTACCACTTGGCCTCCTGGCCGCCGATGTCGACGTACTGCTCGACGACGGCCGCGCAGCTCGAGGGGTCGTAGGTCGCGACCACGCCGCCGCCGAACTCGACCTGCACGCCGTAGCTGGATGTCGAGGTGTCGGCGACGTTCTCGAACTCCAGCTCGAGCGTCGCGGTATGGCCGATCTCGATCTCGCGGTCGTGGAGGTGGCTGTTCCAGGTAGCGTCGACCGTCGCGGCAGGCGGGGCGAAGCCGTCGATCGCGCCCAGCGCGCTCTCCGCCGCGGTGGTGTCGAGGATGACCACCGACGACTGGTCGAGCTCGGGCAGCGAGGCGAGGAAGACCTCTTCGATGCCTACCGCGGTCGGCTCGAGGGCCTCGACGTCGCCGATCACCACCTCGGGCGGCGTGCTCGCGGCCGCCCGCACCAGGTAGACACTGCGCCCTTCCGGGTCGGTCGGGGTGTCGACCTGGCTGATGATCGTCAAGCCGTTGCGCGCCGCGATGCCGGCGGCCTCGCCGGCCGCGGTGCGCAGAATGAAGTCGTTGGTCGCCGGCTTGGCGTCGGACGCCGGCAGCGGGCCGGCGCTCAGCCACCCCAGGGTGAGGATCAAGGCCGGCGTCAGCTTGGAATAGGTCGTCATCTCGGGTGTCTCCAGCTCTCCCGTTCCAGTTGCCGAGTCCTAGTCCTTCTCGAGCTCCGACAGAGCCCCATCGACATCGATACGCCCGTACCCCGCGCGGTGGGCGCCCAGACCGTGGACGGGCATGTCGTGCGAGAGAGCGTCGGTGGCGAGGTAGTAGTCGGATTCGCCCGGCAGGTGCTTGGTGCCGTTCTTATCGGCGAAGAGGGCCACCGTGCCGGTGATCCAGGGCGCCGAGAACGAGGTCCCCGTCGCCTGCGCCCAGCCGCCTCCAGGGTAGGTGGTGATGATGTCCTCGCCAGGCGCGGCGACCGTGATCAGGTCGGAGCCATAGTTCGAGAACGGGCTGATGAGATCGTTGAGAGCGGTCGAGGCGACGCCGATCGTGTTGCCGAAAGCGGCGGGGTAGACCAGCGTCTCCTCACCCTCGTTACCGGCGGCCGCGACGCAGATGACGCCCTTGCGAGCTGCGTAGTTGACGGCGCGCATCAGCTCCGGAGAAAAGCCCTTGACGCTGAAGCTCATGTTGATCACGTTGGCGCCGTTGTCGACCGCGTAGTAGATGGCGCGCACGATGTCGAACAGATCGGCATCGCCGTTGCCGTCGAAGGCCTTGAGCGGCATCAACTTCGCCTCGGGGGCCACCCGATGGACGACTCCGGCGACCATCGTGCCGTGGCCGAAGGCCGGCGGCAGGGTCTCGAGGTCGAGCGAGGCGATTTGCAGGTCGTCGAGGATGACGACCGAAGACTGATCGAGAATGACCACCGACGACTGGTCGAGAATGACCACCGACGACTGGTCGAGGATGACCACCGACGACTGATCCAGGTCGGTCCACTCCGAGGCGGAGCCGGCCACCTCGTTGACGAAGTCGTAGGCGGCGACGATCCGATCGCCGAGGAGCGGATGGTTGGGGTCGATGCCGGTGTCGATGATGGCCACCGTGGCGTCGCCCTGGTGGCTCGAGTGAGCCGCCGTGACGTTGATCAAGGCGGCCGCCGGCTGATCGACGTAGCCGTTCCAGACGTGCCGGTCGCTCGAATCCGGGTTCTCGCCGAAGACGACCTCGCTGTCGTCCAGCATGGCGGCCTCGAGGGCGGCGGTGCCCTGGTTGAGGTTCGGGTTGACGAAGCTTTCCGGCACCGAAGCGACGGTAGCCAGCTCCATTCCCGTCGCCTCCGGCTCCATCGCCAGGACGTCGGCGATCACCTGTGCGGGGTCGACTCCGGACGCTGCCTCCACCAGGTAGACCAGCCGGTCGAGCGCGTCGGCCGACGGGTCCACCTGGTCGATGATGGTCAAGCCGTGGGTCGCCACGATGCCGGCGATCTCCGACGCCGGCGCGCGCAGCAGGAATCGATCGCCGGTGGCGTGCGCCGCGGTGGTCAGGGCCAGGAGCGCGCCGGCCAGGACATAGGCTTTCGGAAGGTGCTCGCAGGGCCACACCGCCGTCGAGGTGCGGGATCGAGCGCAGGGTCGAACTCGGGGTCGCATGTCGTTCTCCACCAGGGTGGGTCGGCCTATTCGTTCCTAGTCGCCGGTCACTAGAGTAGGGTGATAGTGGAGTCTGCCTGATATAGGCAAGCGCCCATCGGAATGACGGTTTTGGCGGCGGTCGCGGTTCAGCGGCACGCCGGCGGGCTCGAGACCCAGCAGGCCAACCTCCCGGAGCAGCGGCCGGCGCCCCGGCGGCCAGGGAGGTCGAGCTGCTTGGAGGTCCGTCAGCTCCCCGACAGGGCGGGGAGCTCGATCTCGATCAGCTCGTCGTTTTGCAGCAGAAGGCAGAGATGCATCGGATCACCGTGCCCGCCCTCCAGGCTGAACTCGCCGCGGGAGGTGCTGAGATCCTGAGACCGGATGCGGCCGCCGAGCAGTAGGAACGCCGGGACGTCCGCGATCGGGCCCCGCTGGCCGGAAACGACCTGGCCCACGACGTTGAGAGAGTTGTCTCCGACCGGCTGGAGATGCAGGTCGACGGCGAGATTGTCGCCCTTGTAGATCAGGTGGCGTTCCTGGATGTCGGCGCCGCGAACGCCGACGGGTGCCGCTTGCCGGCTGTCGAACGCCAGTCTGAACGCCGGCGCCGGCTTGTCGAGCGCCGCGACCAGGCGCTGGATCCTGAACATCGCCTTGACCGCCCGGACGGCGGCGGCCGGCGGCTGGTGACGAGCGTCGCTCCTGGCAACCTCGAGAACGGCCTCGAGGACGACGACCGCGCGCCTGCAGCGAGCGCAACCGCTCTCGAGGTGTCGTCGCATCGGCTCGGCCGCGCTCTCGGACAGGGTGCCCCGAATGTAGTCGCTCCACTCCTCGCTCTGATAGTGCTTCATGGTTTTCTCCGTGGGCCGCCTGCGTCCTGGTCGTTCTGGCTTCCTTCATTCCATCTAGGGTGGGCCGGGAGCGGTCTTGATATACCCTCATCGGAATCTGTCGAAGTCGAACGTTTGCCGGCCTCGGCGAAGGGCTTGCCGATCAGGATGAAAGGCGCCCAGTAGTACGGACTCGGATGCTCGCGGCGCAGCTCGAGCATCGCGGTCCGCACCGCTCTCGCGCGATTGGGCTCGCCGTCGAGATGGCGGTACAGGTGCTGCATGAAGAGGGCGGTGCTGCGGTCGTGCACGTCCCACAGGGTCACCAGCACCGATCGCGCGCCGGCGTAGAGGAGTCCCCGTGTCAGACCGATGAGCTCGTCACCGTTGGCCACCACGTGGAGGCCGGTGCCGCAGCCGCTCAGCACCACCAGGTCTGCGCCCAGCTCCAGGTCGTACAGATCGAAGAGGGTCAGGCGGGACCGGCCGAGCTGAATCGCCGAGAACATCGGGTTGTCGCTGCGGAACATCCCGTGGGTTGCGATATGGATGGTCTGCGCCGTGCGCCCCTCTCGCCGTAGACGCCCCTCGGTAGCGTCCGCTCCCACCAAGCGCAGACATCCGGGCAGCGCCCGGGCTACCGCGTCGATCTCCTCGGCGATCTGGGGCGCCAGCCGGTCGGGTACGCCGAGGAGCAGGGGGGCGCCGGTGCTTCCGGGCGCTTTCGCGTTACACATCGCGAACACGCTCGCGCTCGGGGCATAGGAGATCGGGAGCCGATCGACCAGGGCACGGTCGCCGTCGAGCAGCGCATGGAACGGAACCCGGTGCAAGATCCCGTGCGGCACCAGGATGAGGTGCTCCGCGTCGAGGCGGGCCGCGATCGGCGTCAGCAGCTGCCGGTGGAGCGTCCGCAAGGCAGCGTCCGTCGAGCGCTGGATGAGATCCTCGAACTCCGCGACGTAGGCGGGTCCCACCCGGAACTTGGACATCTGCAGCAGAAACTGCTCGAGCGCCTTGCGCACGACGTGGCCGTCGCCCACCGGCTCGACCCGCAGCGAGGTCGACGTGAGGACGAAGGCGTAGATCACGCCGCGCGCCTCGAAGTACTCGAGCAGCACCGCATCCTCGGGCAGCGACTGCTGGATCGTCTCGAGGTCCAGGGTCGTCGCCGACTGCAGGGAGGCGAACTCGGAGTCGCGGGCGCGGAGCTCGTTCAGGGTGCCGATCAGACGGTCCTCACACGCCCGGCTGCGCTCGATCAGCTCGTCGCGGAGCCGGGCTTCGCGGCGCTCGAGGTCGAGCCCGCCGGCGGCTCGTGTCTGAACCGCTCCCAGCCGGCGGTAGTGGGAGTTCAGCTCCTCGCGCTCGTGGCGCATCCGCTCGACCAGCCGCGACTCGGTCGACGTCGTCGGCGCCAGGGCCGTGGCGCGGAAGGCGATCATGTCGGCCAGGCTTCTGGACTTGGCGTTCTCCACGAAGGTGAAGGCCGCTCTGGCGGCGCGCTCGTCGGGAGACTTCCGCAGGATCAGCCACACCAGACTCTCGAAGACCTCGAGCTTGTCGGCGAGGAAGGCGATCTTCAGCTCCTCGCTGCGCAGATGGCTGCGAAGGCTCTCCAGCGTCTCGTGAGCGCGCCGGTACGTTGCGAGAGCGTCCGCCTCCCGGCCGAGGGCCTCCTGCACCTGTCCCAGAACCAGATGGGCCCGAAACCTGATTGCGGGCAGGTCGAGCTCCTCGAGCCGGCGCAGCGCCGAACGGGCGCGCTCGAGGGCGCTCTGAAAGTCGCCCTCGCGCAAGTCGATGCTGGCCAGCAGCAGCTCGCACAGGAGCGTCCGGCTCGGCCAGCCCTCGCCGCGGAAGAAGACCAGGGCCTCCTCGGCCCGGTAGCGGCCGGGCTCGGTGCGGCCTTCTTCCAGCAGTACGAGTCCCTGGTAGAAGCTGATGAGCGCCGCCCAGACCCGGTTTCCTTCCCGGGCGAATCGCTCCTGGGCCTGCCCGAACAGCTTCAAGGCCGTGGCGGGGTCGTGCGTCTGGTGCGCCGCGATGGCCAGGAAGGCGACCGCCTTGGCCGCCTCGTACGGGCTGCCGAGAGCCTCGAAGGCGTCGAGGGCGTGCCCCGCGAGGCGCGAGCCTTCGTCGGCCAGGTTGAGCTCCAGGTAGATCTCGGCCTGATCGAGATCGCAGAGGGCCAGGTGATACGGGTCGCCGAGCTCCTCGCACCGCCTGCGAGTCTCCTGGTAGGCGTCGATGGCGCGCGTGTATTCACCGCGGAAGAAGTAGAGATAGGCGATGTTGTAGTCGGCACGCAGGGCGAGCAGCGGCATCTCGTGCGTCGCGCAGTAGGAGCTGAGCTCGCGATAGGCGTCGAGGCCTGCCGCGAACTCGTTCACGAACACGGCGCACACGGCGATGTTGCTGAGGGCGGCGGCGACGTCCTGCGGCCGGCCGCTGCGCCGGAACTCGGGCAGGACCGAGCGGTACCTCTCGATCGCCTCCCGGTGCCGATCCTGCCGCATCAGGATGTTGGCTTCGTTGCTTGTCAGCCGGGCCAGCAGGAGAGGGTCGCCGTGCCGGGTCAGCGTTCTCCGTGCCACCGCCAGATCCGCGGTGGCCTCCCGATAGCGACCCTGGAGGATGAGGACCTGAAGCGAGCCGCCGGAGAGGCTCATCGCCGCGCCGACCTCGTCACCGCACTGCCGGAACAGCCTCTGACAGCGGCGGTAGTGCTCCAGGGCCTGGTCGTAGCGGCCGGCCAGATAGTGCGCGTGACCGACGGCCTTCTCGGCCAGCGCTCTGGAGCGCGCGTCGCCGATCTCCTCGGCGAGGACATTCGCCGCCTGCGCCAGGCTCTCGGCACGACCCAGATCGCTGCGCGCTTGCCTCAGCGCCTCGTCGCAGAGTCGTTCCACCACCTCGGTGCGGGGGAGATCGGGCCGTACCGCCCGCAGGTGCTCCGGCTCCGTCTTCCCCGCCTCGGTGACGATCTCCTCGATCCACGTCGGGACCGCGACGTCCGAAGGCTCGCTACTCGACTTCGCCACCACCCGACCTCGCAAGGCTAGAGAATGAAGACCCGCGCGCGACTGTATCAACCCGTAGGGGAGGGACGACGCGAAGCGCCGAGGCCGGCGCCGGCCGGAGCGAGGGCGCTACCGACAGAGTCGTGCCCGCGCGGTTACCAGGTCCACGGGGAGCCGCGCCCTCTCCCTGAGGTCGACCTGCAGCAGCTTGTCGTCGACCAGCAACCGGAGGCAGAGCGGCCGCCGCGTGCGGCAGGCCAAGTGAAACTCTCCCAGCCGACCGGAGAAGGCGTGAGCGTGCACCCGGCGCTCCGAGAGGAGGTAGGCAGGGACTCGCGGCAGCGGCTCGCCGTCGCGGCGCGCGATCTCGCCACCGAGAGTCAGCCCATCCACGGCTCCGCCCCGACCCCGATTCAGCCGAAGGGTCAGGGCGTAGCGTTTGGCGTAGTAGACGAGGCAGCCGCTGAAGCTGTCGACGCTCCTCGCTCCCAAGGCCGGCTGACTCGATGCGTCGAACGCCAATCGGAGGCCGAGCCGCTCTCCGCTGCAGCCCGCTCGGTCTCGGAGCCCGAGCGTGGAGATGGCCTTGGCCGCGCGGACGAGGTAGTCGGGCGGGCGGACCGCGCGATCGATCTCGGCGACGGCCGCCACGCTCTGGAAAAGCTCCGATCGGGGGGAGCGGCTCCCGCAGTCGTACAGCAGATGGGCGATTGCCCTCCGCCAGCTACTCTCAGTCTCATTACGCAGCATTCTTCGTTTCCGATGAAATCAGCCTAGAGGGAGGGTCCGCGGATCTGGCCGACCTCGCCGACGTGCTCGCCCGCGATGTCGAGAAACAGGCGCAGGATCTCGCCGTCGAATTGGGCGTCCTGCTCGGGCTCGAGGCGATCCAGGATCTCGGAGACCCCGAGACCCCGGCGGTAGGGCCGATTCGACATCATCGCATCGAAGGTGTCGACGACCGCCACGATCCTCGCGCCCAGCGGAATGGCCTCGCCAGCAAGCCCGCTCGGATAGCCCCCGCCGTCGAAGCGCTCGTGATGGTGGAGAACCTGCAGGCTGACCCGCTCGAAGCCCGGGATCGAGCGCAGCATCGCCCAGCCGAACTCGGGATGACGCTTGACCAGCCGCATCTCCGAGTCGGTCAGCCGCCCCGGCTTCAGCAGAATCGCGTCGGGAATGCCGACCTTGCCGATGTCGTGGAGAATGGAAGCGATCTCCAGGTCGCGCAGCTCCTCGTCGTCGAGCCCCATGCGCTCGGCGACCCGCACTGCCCACTCCGCAACCCGGGTCGCGTGCCTGCCGGTCTTCACGTCCTTGATGTCGAGCATCATGGTCAGGGCGTGCAAGGTGCCCATACGGGTCACCTTCAGCTCGTCCTCGAGCTCCTGCACCTGAGGGTTCGGCAGCGCTAGGGGCTCGCCGGCGGTCCCGGCTCCCGTCGTCTTTGGGACCTGCGCTCGCCGATTGATCGCACTGGTCGGGTACATCGACTCCCTCCTCGTCTCCAGTAGGGTGATGAAGGAATCGAACTGATATATAGAATTATTCAAAGACGGGGTTGCGCTCCTGTGGCGGCGGTCGTCGAGCTCGGCGCGAGCCGAGTCCCGCGGCGAGACGTGCATCTGCCTTGACGCGCCTTTTTTTGGAAAGCGGCAGCCGAGCGCTTTCGAAGCATTCCGACCGTGTCGAGGCCGGGGCGATCGCTGTGCGATGGTCCTCGCGGAGTGGGCCCGGCAGCAAGTTGGGGCCCCGGCGGCGATTCGCCGCCGAGGCCCCGCACACAGGGTTGTGCCGGTGAAGAGCCGAGTGCCGCTGACGCCTCACGCGGCCTTCGCTTCTAAATAGGGTGCGCAAGTGCTCGGCCTGATATAGGGCTCACGCACGGGTGGGGCCCGAGAGGGTCGGCCGGCCGCGACCGAAGTCCCCCCGCAGGCCGGTCCGAGAGCCAGTTGGTCAGCGCTCGAGCGGGCCGTCCGTCGTCGCCGGGGAGGTCGCCCGCGGCGCCGTCACCCGAGCTCCCGACCTTCGAGCGACCGCCGGAGCTTCTGCAGGCAGCGACCGCGGATGAAGCCGATCGAGCCGATTGCGAGACCGAGCCGACTCGCGACCTCTTTGTAGGGGATCGGCGGCTCCTCGTAGAAGAGCAGCCGGACCAGCTCACGGCAGCGGGGCGGCAGCTTGCCGACCGCGTCTCGCACGAGTTGATCGCGCTCCAGATCCTCGATCGCCACGGGGTCGATTGTCAGATCCGAATAGGCCTCCAGGTCGTCGCCGGCGTCTGACATGCGCGCCGCGATGCGTCTCTTCCTCTGCATCGCGTGATAGCACTTGTTACGGGTGACGGTGATCAACCAGGCCCGCACCGAGCCCGTCTTGCGTAGCTTGTCGAGCTCGGAGTAGGCGTCGAGCCAGACCGCCTGGAAGATGTCCGCCGCTTCCGAGGAGCTCGCGCCGTAGCGCAGCGCGATCGCGTAGATCAGGTTCTTGTACTTGTCGACCAGTGCGCTCCACGCTTCCTCCTCGCCCTTCAGACAGGCGGCGACGAGACGCTTGTCCTCCCAACCGCGATGAGGCCCTCGCGGAGCGGAGGCTCGGCCGGCGAGCTGTCGTCCTCTCGTCATTGGTCTCTCGGGGCCCGGAAAGTGCTCTCCCCGGCCCGGACACGCCCACCCGAATTGTTGGGTCAGCTAGCGGAATTCTAGCCCAGGGCGCAATGAGCTAGAGGTTTCTTGGACTGGCTTGATCTCTTCCCAACAAGAGGTCATAAGGAGCGTAATGCAACAAAGGGCGCGCCTCCCAATCCCGGGCGGCCGACGCCGGATCCTCTCCAATCCGCTACCCGAGCCTACATGTAACCCCGGTTCCGAAGTCCACCCCCCTGGGTGGGTCCGCCAGGGCCGACGCCTGGGCGACGGAGGCCCGCCAATGAGCGTCTCCGGCAACCGGTTGCAGCGAGGTCAAGCGGCGCGGGCGCCGGCCGCCGGTCCCCGGCGAGCGCGGTAGGCCACCTCGAGGCCCGCCGCGCGACCGATCATGTAGACCAGCATGGCGGCCCAGAGGAGGTGATTCCGCCCGAGGTGCAGCGCCAGCAGCGCGAGCGGCAAGAAGCCGAGCACGGTGCTCGCCAGCATGGTGTTGCGGAGCGCCCGCCCGGCGGTCAGGCCGAGGAACAGGCCGTCGTAGATGTAGGCGACCGAGCCGACGCTCAACACGGGGATCAGCCACCAGCCGACACGAAGGGCCTCTTCGAGGCTCGGGCCGTGCGAGGTGAAGAGACTCAGCAGACCGCGTGGAGCGAAGGCGATGGCGATCGAGAAGGGTACGGTCAAGGCGACGCCGCTGGTGAGCGCGACACGCCGAAGCCGCTCCAGGGCCGATCGACGCCCCGAGCCCCAGAGCACTCCCGCGAGGCTCTCGGTGGCGAAGGCGCAGCCGTCGATCAGGAAGGCGGCGAGCATCTGGATGCGGCCGAGTATCGCGTTGGCGGCGAGAGTCGCGGTGCCGAGCACGGCGCTGAAGTTGGTGAAGAGGGCGAAGGTCGTGATCAACGCCACGGTGCGGATCAGGATGTCGCGGTTGAGCGACAGCAGCCGCCGCAACCGCTGCGGATCTCCCACCTCGCGCCAGCGCCAGCGGAACGCGCGGTAGCGGCCGAAGAAGAGGGTGACCGCGATGGTCAGCATGGCGTACTGGCTGGCCGCGGTGGCGGCGCCGGCGCCGGCGGCCGCCCAGCCGAAGCGCACGATGAAGAGGTAGTCGAGGCCGATATTGACGAGGTTCGCGGTCACCGTCATGACGAGAACGCCGCGTCCGTCCTCTCGTCCCAGGAACCAGCCGAGGAAGGCGAAATTGGCGAGTACCGCGGGCGCGCCCCAGACGCGTGCGGCGAAATACTCGCGGCCGGCGGCCTCGACGGCGGCCGAAGGGCTCGCGAGAAGCGCGAAGCCGGCGTCCGCCAGCGGCCGGCGCAGCGCGAGCAGCAGCAGGCCGAAACCGATGGCGATGGCCAGCGAGCGGTAGAGCGTGAGATAGGTCTCCGACCGGTTCCGGCGGCCGACCGCCTGGGCGGTGATGCCGGTGGTGCCCATGCGCAGGAAACCGAAGGTCCAGTAGACGTACTCGAAGAGCACCGAGGCGAGTGCGACGCCGGCCAGAAAGTGGATCTCGGGCAGATGACCGAGCAGCGCGGTGTCCACCAGGGCCGCGAGGGGCACGGTCACGTTCGAGAGGATGTTGTAGCCGCTCAGACGGGCGAAGCGGAGGCCCAGGCCGGGCGCGGCGGCGCTGTCCGGGTCGGCGGTCGATTCCGGGACCGGCACGAGGCGCAGTCTATCGGGCCGAGACCGCGCTGCCGCCGGCGCCGGGATAGACTCGGATCTCGAGTTTTTCGCACCTTCGCGACCAGGAAAGGACTCTCGATGGACAGGAGGAACAGGCTTCCGATTCTTCGGTGGGCGCCGCTGGCGGCGCTACCGCTCGCCGTGCTGCTGTCGAACTGCTCGGTCAACCCGGCGACCGGCAAGCAGCAGATCAACCTCATCCCCGAGTCGCAAGAGATCGCGATGGGGCAGGAAGCCGATCAACAGATCGTCGCCCAGATGGGGCTCTATCCAGACGACGAGGCGCAGGCCTACGTCCATCGGCTCGGTACCGAGCTGGCGGCGAAGTCGGAACGGCCGCATCTGCCCTGGACGTTCCGGGTGATCGACGACCCCACGGTCAACGCGTTCGCGCTGCCGGGAGGCTTCATCTACGTGACCCGGGGCATCATGACGCACCTCAACAGCGAGGCCGAGCTGGTGTCGGTGCTGGGTCACGAGATCGGCCATGTGACCGCGCGTCACGGAGTCAACCAGATGAGCAAGCAGCAGCTTCTGGGAATCGGTCTCGGCATCGGCTCGGTCCTCAATTCCGAGCTGGCCGCGCTCAGCGACCTCGCCTCGGCCGGCCTCGGACTGCTCTTCTTGAAGTACTCGCGCGACGACGAGCGGCAGGCGGACGAGCTGGGACTGCGCTACAGCGTGCGGGGCGGCTGGGACCCACGTGAGGGCCCGGAGGTGTTCACGGTGCTCCAGCGCGTCAGCGAGTCGTCGGGCTCGGGGAGGATCCCCGCCTACCTGTCGACCCATCCCGACCCCGGAGCCCGCCGCGATCGGCTACGCGACCTGGTGGCGGCCATGAGCCAGGACTTCGACGGCGCCAAGGTCAACCGCGAAGCCTACTATCGGCGCCTCGACGGCATGGTCTTCGGCGTCAATCCGCGCGAGGGCTATTTCGAGAACGGGCTCTTCCTGCACCCGGACCTGGCGTTCCAGGTGCAGTTCCCGAGCGAGTGGAAGACGATCAATCAGAAGACGGTCGTCGCCGGGATCAGCTCGGCCGAAGACGCGATCCTGCGACTGCAGCTCGCCCAGCAGGAGGATCCGGTCGCGGCCGCTCGGGAGTTCGCGAATCAGGAGGGGATCGAGGCGGGGCGGGTTCGGTCGTCGCGGGTCAACGGCAACCCCGCCGCCTCGATCGAGTTCGCGGCCGACACGCAGCAGGGGCGGTTACGCGGCGTCGTCGGCTTCGTTCGCTACGGCGAGAACACCTACGAGATGCTCGGATACACGCCAGAGGCCAAGTGGAACAGCTATCGCGGGACGTTTGGCGACTTCATCGGGAGCTTCGCACGGCTGACCAATCGCGCGGCGCTCGAGGTGCAGCCGGCGCGCGTCGAGATCGTCGACCTGCGCGAGTCGCTGCCCATCGAAGCCTTCAACTCGCGCTTTCCCTCGTCGATTCCGCTCGACACGCTGGCGCTCATCAACCACGTCGACGCCGGCGGCTCGCTTCCGGCGGGGGTCGGCGCCAAGCGCGTGATCGGGGGTCGCCCGCAGTGAGCCCGCGCTCGGCAGCCACTCCGGCGGATCTCGAGCCCTGCACGGGCTTTCTGCGGCGACTGATCCGCACGGAGAGCCTCCCCGGGCTCGAGGGATCGCTGGCTGCTCTGGTCTGCGAGGAGATGGACCGGCTGGGCTACGTCGACGTCAGGCGCGACGAGGTCGGCAACGCCCTGGGCCGCATCGCCGGCGGCGGCGACGCCGAGCCGCTGATGCTCAACACGCATCTGGATCACGTCGACGTCGGCGACCCGTCGGCCTGGCCGCACCCGCCGTTCGCGGCCGAGATCCGAGACGGCCGCGTCTGGGGCCGCGGCGCAGTCGACATCAAGGGGCCGCTCGCGGCACAGGTCTACGGCGCCGCGCGCCTGATCGGCGGCGCTCCGCCGCCGGGCGACGTGTGGGTCACCGCCGTCGTCCAGGAGGAGATCGGCGGTGTCGGCGCGCGGCACCTGGCAGCCAGCCCGCCGGCCCGGCTGATCGTCGTCGGCGAGCCGAGCCGGCTTCACATTCGGCGCGGGCATCGCGGCCGCATCGAGCTCGTCCTGCGGATCTTCGGCAAGAGCGTCCACGCCAGCGTTCCGGCGAGCGGCGTCAACCCGCTCTACTCGCTCGCCCGTTTTCTCGACGGCCTGAGCTCCATAGAGCACTCCGAGGCCGGCGAGCTGGGGGCGAGCACGGTGGCGCCGACCCTGGTCGCGACCGATCAGAGCAGCGCCAACGTGATCCCCGCCGAGGTCGCGCAGACGCTCGATTGGCGCAACGTGCCCGGCGAGACCGAGGAGGTCGTTCTCGCTCGGCTGCAGGAGCTGGTCGACGACGTGCTCGAGCCGGGGGCGAGGGCCGAGCTCACCATCCCCACCCAGGATCGGGTGACCTACACCGGCGTGCACGCGCCGATCCCGGCCAACAACCCGTCCTATCTGCTGGCCGAGAGCCATCCGCTGGTCGAGGCCGCCCGCGGTCTGGCCGAAGCCGCGCTGGGGCGTCCGCCGGGGGTCGGCGTCTGGTCGTTCGCCACCGATGGCGGGCATTTCGCCGCTGCGGGGTGTGAGCCGGTGGGATTCGGCCCCGGCGACGAGCGCCTCGCCCATACCGTCGACGAGCACATCGAGATCGGGCAGCTGGCGGCGGCGCTCGACGTCAATGAGGCGTTCGCCCGCGAGCTCACCAGCCGGGCGACGGCTCTCGATTCGGTGTCCTCGAACTGAGCCCGCGTCCTTGAAGACAGGCTAGTCCTCTACGAAGGGGCGCGCATGCTCGCGCGGGATCGGAGTCGTCGCCAGCGACACCACGACCAGCACCGCGACGTGCGCCGCCAATCCCCACAATCCCGGGTGGATCTCGTTCCACTGCAGCTCGGGCCGGAGGTTCCAGATCGCGGTGACCAGGCAGCCCGCGATCAGTCCGGCCAGCACGCCCGCGCGGCTGGCTCGAGGCCAGAAGAACGTGGCCACGAAGACCGGCATGATCTGCGCCACGAAGCCGTACGACAGAAGCAGCATGAGCACCAGCGACAGGTCGGAAACGACGGCGAAGTAGAAGGCCAGCGCGCCGACCAGGACCACCAGGATGCGGATCAGCCGGGTCTGCTGCGCGTCGTCCATGTCGGGCCGGATCAGCACCCGGTAGATGTCGCGCACCAGGACCGAGCCCGAGGCGTGGAGCAGGGCGTCGCCGGTCGACATCGAGGCCGCCAGGGCGCCGGCGCAGAACAGGCCGATGACTACCGGCGGCAGGTCCAACGAGGTGAGGATCGTCGGCAGAATGGTGTCGGCCGGCTCGACTCCCGGGAAGCGCAGGATGCCGCAGAAGCCGATCAACAGGATCGGAATGAGGAAGATCCCGAAGGTCGGATAGAAGACCACCATCTTCTTCAGCGTGCGCTCGCTCCGGGCGGTGAAGATGCGCATGAAGTAGTGCGGCCACATGCTGAAGCCCAGGGCCGAGATCGCCACGGCGCTCGAGTATCCGCCCCAGGTCCAGGGACGGCCGTCGGCGGCCAGGCCCGGCGCGCGCAGCATCTCGGGTACCTGGTCGGCGAGCTGCTCGAACATGGGTCCGACCCCGCCGTAGAGCTTGGCCGGCAGGTAGAGGCCCAGCGACCAGGCGAGCACCAGCATGAAGACGCCCTGCATGGTGTTGGTCCAGGCGACGCCGAGCACGCCGCTACGAAAGACGTAGACCAGCACCACTGCGTAGGCGATCAGCGCGCCCGCCCAGATCGGAATGCGGCCTTCGCTGACGATCGAAAAGACGTAGCCCGCGCCCTTGATCTGGAGCGTGAGGTAGGGGAGGAAGCCGAGCACGGAGATGACGGCCAGGATTGCCGATAGCGCCCTGGACTGGAAGCGGTCGGCGAACAGCTCCGCCTGGGTCACGTAGCCGCGCCGGCGCCCGAGCCGCGAGATCTTCGGCGCCAGGAAGTACCAGGGGGTGAGGCCGATCGCGGCGTAGGCCAGGATGTAGAACGACGCCGCGCCGCGCGAGTAGGCCCAGCCCGGGCCGCCGAGAAACGCGAAGGCGCTGAAGATCGAGGCGCCCATGATGAAGT
>JAHEKO010000344.1 GCA_024638355.1 Acidobacteriota bacterium | reverse complement strand
GCCGGACAAGGTGCTGGAACTGCTCGCCGAGGGCAACGAGCGTTTCGTCTCGGGCACGCTGACGGCCCGCGACCACTCGGCTCAGGTGCGTGCAGCCGCGACCGGCCAGTTCCCCAAGGCCGTGATTCTGTCTTGCATCGACTCCAGGGTTCCCGTCGAGGATGTCTTCGACCGGGGCATCGGCGACCTCTTCGTCGCGCGTGTCGCGGGAAACTTCGAGAACACCGACATCCTCGGCAGCCTGGAGTTCAGCTGCAAGGTGGCGGGCTCGAAGCTGATCCTCGTCCTCGGCCATGAGTACTGCGGAGCGGTGAAAGGCGCGGTCGACGGCGTGGAGCTCGGCAACATCACCCCGATGCTCGCCAACATCCAGCCGGCGGTCGACCACTTCTCGACCTATGAAGGCGAGAAGAGCAGCAAGAACAACGAGTTCGTCCAGATGGTCGTCGAACAGAACGTTCGCAGAACGATCGACGACATTCGCGCGGGTAGCTCCGTTCTCAAGGAGATGGAAGACAACGGCGAGATCAAGATCGTCGGCGGCCTGTACGACATGGAGACCGGGCGAGTCGATTTCCTCGACTGACAGGAGCCGACCGAGCCGGAGCGGCCGAGCGGCCGCAGATGAGCTCGCTTCCCGCCAGCCAGACGAGCCAGCGACGTTACGCGTTCGCCGGGCGCCCGGCTGGCGTTTTCTATTCCAGGGTGTGCACGGACGGAAGCGCAGCAGACCGGCGGCGCTGTCGCCGAGCTGCTGGGGCTGGAGCCCGATCCTCTCTACGATGGCTCGGAACCTCGGCCCGTCCCGCGACCTTGTCGACCACCCCGGTGACCGGCCGGCGCCGATCTCGTTGGACCTTCTGCGGCCCGTCCCCTATACTCCGCCAGCCGAGACCCCTCGGAGCCGCGGCGCTCAACAGGATCTCTACCCAGGATCGCGCCGCCCCAAGAACACCCCAACCTATCGCTGTTGTGTGGGAAGGAACGCGGTGGACGTGCGCCGTCTAGACGACGTGCGGTCCGCCGGAGAGAGATAGAACTATGCAGACCGACACTCGCGAGGCCGCTACCGGCTTCGCCTCATTCGACCTCGACTCGAGGCTCGCGAAAGGGATTGCCGCGGCCGGCTTCCAGGAGCCGCGGCCCATTCAGACCCAGGCACTGCCCGCCGCCCTCGTCGGCCGCGACGTCCTCGGCCTCGCCCAGACCGGAACGGGCAAGACGGCGGCGTTCGCCATTCCGGCGATCGAGCGCCTGCTCGAGGGCGACAAGCCCGGACCGCGGGTCCTGGTCGTGGCCCCGACTCGCGAGCTGGCCGCGCAGATCAGCGCCGAGTTCGAGAGCCTCGCCCGCTTCACCCACCTACGGGTGGCCACCGTCTTCGGCGGCGTTCCGGTCAACCGGCAGCGCAAGGCGCTGGCAAGGAAACCGCAGATTCTCGTCGCCTGTCCGGGGCGCCTGCTCGACCTCATGGGCCAGGGCCTGGTTCGCCTCGATCGGATCGAGGTTCTGGTGCTGGACGAAGCCGACCACATGTTCGACATGGGGTTCCTGCCCGACATTCGCCGCATCCTCGCGGCGCTGCCGGCCGAGCGTCAGAACCTCCTCTTCTCGGCCACCATGCCCAAGGAGATTCGCGCCCTGGCCGAACAGGTTCTCGACGGCCCGCTGGTGGCCGACGTCGCCCACACCGAGAGGCTCGCGACCATCGAGCATGCGCTCTATCCGGTCGCGGGAACCGGCAAGCTGGCGCTCTTGAAGCACATCCTCGGCGAGGGCCAGCTCGACTCGGCGATCGTCTTCACCCGCACCAAGCATCGCGCGCGGCGCCTGGCCGGGCAGCTCGAGCGGTCCGGCTACCGAGCGGTGGCCCTGCAGGGCAACATGTCGCAGGGCCAGAGGGAGCGGGCCATGGACGGCTTTCGCGAGCGTCGGTTCGACGTGCTCGTCGCCACCGACATCGCGGCCCGCGGCATCGACGTCCAGCAGGTTTCCCATGTCGTCAACTTCGACATGCCCCAGACGACCGACGCCTACACCCACCGGATCGGCCGCACCGGCCGGTCCGAGCGCAACGGCAAGGCCTACACCCTGGTCACGGCCGACGATCACGGGCTCGTGGCCCAGGTCGAGCGCCGGCTCGAGATGTCGATCCCGCGTCGCGAGGTGGACGGGATCGAGAGCGTTTCCTTCCCGCGGGCCGCGGTCCAGAGCTCCGGCAACCAGCCGAGCCGGCGGCGCGGCGCGGGACGAGCCGGCGCCAGACGGCGTCGCCGGGCTCGGGCTCGGTAGGCTCACGCCGGCAGCCGGTTCGGAGCCGCGCCCCGATCGGGGCGCGAGCTACTATGCTGTGCCGTCGGGAGCAAGACGACCATGTCCGAAAGAGATCCAGCGCCGAGCACCCACGGCACCGAGCCCCCGGCCGGGGCCGGCCGGGCGATCGTCACCTTCGCGCGCAGCTGGCAGGCGCTGACGGTGATTCGCAGCCTGGGGCGGCGCGGCGTGGAGGTGATCGCGGGCGACGAGTACGACCTGACGCCGGGCGGGTTGTCGCGCTACTGTGCCGCGCGATTCTCCTATCCCGATCCTGCCCGCGACCGGCAGGGGTTTCTGGCGGCGCTGGAGCGCGCCATCGAAGAGCATTGCCCCGACGACGGCCAGCCTCTCGTGCTTGTGCCGGTCCACCGCGAGACGTTCGTGATCGCCGAGGAGCGCGCGCGTTTCGAGCCGCGGGCGGCGATGGCGCTGCCCGATCCCGAGCGGATCGCCGCCGTGCGCGACAAGGGCCGGCTGGTCGAGCTGGCGCGGGACGCCGGGGTCCCGGTGCCCGACACCTGGCAGCCGGGAAGCGCCGACGAGCTGCGCGCGGCGGCCGACGAGATTCCGCTACCGGCGATCGTCAAGGTCCGGCGAGGTGTAGCCGGGGTCGGCCTCGAGAAGGTCGAGACCCGGGCGGACCTGCTGGCGACCTTCGAGAAGATGGTCGAGCAGTTCCGCCTCGAGCCCTCCGACCTGCCGATCGTCCAGGCGCTCGCTCCGGGCGACGACTACTGCGTCACGGCGCTCTTCGATCGCGGCGCGCCGCGCGCCACGATGACCTACCGGAACCTGGCCAAGCTCTCCGACGGCGCGCCCGGCGCGATCCGCGAGACGGTCGAGGCGCGCGCGGCCGAGGCGGCGACGCGCAAGCTCCTGGCCGATCTCGACTGGCACGGCATCGCCGAGGTGGATTTCATGTGGGACGGCCGGGACGACAGCGAGCCGGTCCTGATCGAGATCAACCCGCGGCTCTTCGGTGGCCTGTTCCAGGCCGTCGCCTCCGGGGTGGACTATCCGTGGATGCTCTACCGGCTGGCCCTGGGCGATCCGGTGCCGGAGCCGGAGGAGGTGAAGATCGGAGCGCGCACCGAGGCGCCGGTGCTCGGCCTGTTGGCGACGATGCGCGAGCTCGCCGAAGAGGCCGGCGACTTCGATGGAGTGGCGGAGGCCTGGCGTGCGGCTCGGGGCGAGCTCGAGTCGAAGGGCGCCTTCGAAGGTCTGCGCCGGCTCTGGCGCGGCCTCGCCGACGAGCTCGACCCCGAGGCCCGGATCGAACGGGTGCGCTCGGTCCTGGAGCGGAACGAGGGCAACGTCTCGATGCTGCTCGAGAGCGGCGATGCGCGCGCCGGATTGGGGCTGATCTATCCGCTGGCGGTGTTCCTGCGCCACGGTAAGGTCACGTCCGACCTGCTGGCCGGCGCCTCGCTCGAGGGCGACGGCTTCGAGAGCGACTGAGGCGGCCCGAACCAAGATGCGCGTTTTCCGCACGATCGCTCTCCTCGTCGTCGCCGTCGCCGGTGCGCTGGCGGCTCTCGTCGCCTGGCCGCTGCTGCGGGCGCCGCGTCAGCCGGGCGATCGGCCGGTCGTTGCGCTGTCGTTGGACAAGTCGTGGTTCAACCGCCTCGGCTTGAACCGCACCACCTACCGGCGGGCGATTCTGCGGGCGGGCGGCTTTCCGCGCCTGCTCGACTTCGACGACGCCGGCCTCGAGGAGGTCGAGCCCGCGCGGGTCCGGAGGCTGCTCTCCGGAGTCCACGGGCTGATCCTCTCGGGCGGCGGCGACGTCGATCCGAACCTCTACGGCGGCGACTCTCGCGTGGGGCAGTCGGTCAAGCCGATGCGCGATCGATTCGAGCTCGCGCTGCTCGCGGAGGCTCAGCGGCGGGGCATGCCGATCCTGGCAATCTGCCGCGGCACGCAGCTGGTGAACGTGGCGCGCGGTGGCACGCTGGTCAACGTGCGCTCCGACCCGGAGCTCGAGAGACGGCACCGCTCGCTCAGGAGCCACGCGGTGGCGCTCGAGCCCGATAGCCGCCTCGCCGAGCTGCTCGGCACGCGCGACGTCGGCCGCGTGGTGTCGTGGCACGGCCAGGCGGTCGCAGAGCCCGGCGACGGCGTGCGCGTCGTCGGCCGCGCTTCCGACGGTGTCGTGGAGGCGATCGAGGTGGTCGCCGCGGACGCGCCGTGGATCATGGGCGTCCAGTGGCATCCCGAAGTGTCGAGGCGCGACGAGGTGCAGGCGCGCCTGTTCGAGGCCTTTCTCGCCGCCGCGGAGAGCTATCGGGCCGGC
>JAHEKO010000343.1 GCA_024638355.1 Acidobacteriota bacterium | reverse complement strand
CCGACCCTCTGCCGCGCGTGCCGCGCCTCGCCTTGATGCCGCCTCCGGCTCTGTCGTAGACTCCGCCGAACAGCGGTTTCAAACGGCCAGGGGCGCACGTGGCAGGAGCGCGCTCGTTGTGGGCCTCCAGCGTAGCAATCGAGGAGTGTGTCGATGAGCGTTCTCGAAAAGCATCCGGACGAGGAGCAGCCCGAGGAGCACCATCACCACGAGTCGTTCTGGACGAAGTACGTCTTCTCCCAGGACCACAAGGTGATCGGGATCCAGTACGCGCTGACCTCGCTGGTGTTCCTGATGTTCGGCTTCATCCTGATGCTGATGATGCGCTGGCAGCTCGCCTTCCCGGGCCGCGCGATTCCGATCATCGGCGGCCTGCTGAGCGAGGCCAACGCGCCCGGCGGCATCATGCTGCCCGAGTTCTACAACCAGCTCGGGGCGATGCACGGCACCATCATGGTGTTCATGGCGATCGTTCCGCTCCTCGTCGGCGCGTTCGGCAATTACGTGCTGCCGCTGCAGATCGGCGCGCCCGACATGGCCTTCCCCAAGCTCAACATGGCGAGCTACTGGGTCTACGCCACGGGCGGCCTGGTCATGGTGATCAGCTTCTTCGTGCCCGGCGGGGCGGCGAACTCGGGTTGGACCTCCTACGCGCCGCTGTCGGTCACGGCCACGATGGGGCAGACCTTCTGGCTGGTCGGCATGGTCTTCCTGATCACCTCGTCGCTGCTCGGCTCGGTCAACTTCATCACCACCACCATCCAGCTGCGGGCCAAGGGTCTGTCGTTCATGCGCCTGCCGTTCTTCGTCTGGGCGCAGCTGATCACCTCGTTCCTGCTGCTGCTGGCCTTCCCGCCGCTCGAGGCGGCGGGCTTCATGCAGCTCCTCGATCGGGTGGCGGAGACGAGCTTCTTCATGCCCGAGGGCCTGGTGGTGAGCGGCGAGGTGCAGCCCTACGCCGGCGGCGGCAGCCCGCTGCTGTGGCAGCACCTGTTCTGGTTCCTGGCCCATCCCGAGGTCTACGTCCTGATCCTCCCGGCCATGGGCATCGTCGCCGAGGTCATCGCCAACAACATCCGCAAGCCGCTCTGGGGCTACAAGGCGATGGTCTACTCGTCGATCTTCCTCGGCGCGATGTCGTTCATCGTGTGGGCGCACCACATGTTCATGACCGGCATGGGCACGACCATCAGCGCCTTCTTCCAGACCACCACGATGATCATCTCGGTGCCCTCGGTGGTCATCCTGACGGCGCTCTTCATGTCGCTCAAGGGCGGCTCGATCCGCTTCAACACGCCGATGCTGTTCTCGCTGGCGTTCCTGATCATGTTCGGCATCGGCGGCCTGACCGGGCTGCCGCTCGGCCTGTCAGCGACCGACATCCATCTGCACGACACCTACTACGTGATCGGCCACTTTCACTACGTGGTGGCGCCGGGAACGATCTTCGCGATCTTCGCCGGCATCTACTACTGGTTCCCGAAGGTGACCGGCCGCCGGATGAGCGAAACCCTGGGCAAGATCCACTTCTGGCCCTCGCTGTTCTTCATCAACTGCATCTTCATGCCGATGTTCATCCAGGGGCTGGCGGGCATGTCGCGGCGGCTCTACGACGGCGGCGACCAGTACGCGCACGCCCAGAGCGTGCTCGGCCTGAACAAGATGATCTCCTACTCGGCGTACGGGCTGCTGCTCGCGCAGCTACCCTTCATCATCAACTTCTTCCTCAGCATGAAGAAGGGAGCGAAGGTGGGCGCCAACCCCTGGCAGGCGACCACGCTGGAGTGGGTGGCGGCGCCCTCGCCGCCGGTCGCGCACGGCAACTTCCCGGAGATCCCGGTGGTCACCCGGGGTCCCTACGACTACAGCGTGCCCGGTGAGTCCGAGGACTTCACCCCGCAGAACGCTCCACTCGGGCAGGAGGGCTGACGGCCATGGAGATTCCCTACACCGTCGCCGAGCGGCCGGACACCGGCCTCTACAACGCCAAGCTCGGCATCTGGCTCTTCCTCGCCTCCGAGGTGATGCTCTTCGGTGCGCTCTTTTCGGCGCTGATCCTTCTGCGCACCGGCGCCGACTACTGGCCACACGGCGCGGACAAGCTCAACGTGCCTCTGGCCACGGTCAACACCTTCGTGCTGATCGCCTCCAGCGTGACCGTGGTGATGGCCTGGGCCTCGCTGCGGCTCAAGGAGTTCGGCAAGGCCAAGATGTACCTGTGGGCGACCTTCGCCTGCGGCCTCGGCTTCATGGTCATCAAGGCGATCGAGTACGGCTCCAAGTTCTCGCACGGCATCACCCCCGCGACCGACAACTTCTACGCCACCTACTTCCTGCTCACCGGCCTGCACGGCCTGCACGTGGTCGGCGGCATGGTGGTCTTCGCCTATTTCCTCGGGCCGGGCGCGAAGATGTGGCGGACCGAGCCCGAGCGCTACACCAACCGGATCGAGACCTGCGGCCTCTACTGGCACTTCGTGGACCTGGTCTGGATCTTCCTGTTTCCGACCCTCTACCTACTGTAAGGAGGCACGATGGCAGGAGCTACCGTCGAAGAGATCAAGAGGGAGACGCGGGTCTACCGCAACGTCTTCCTGGCGCTCGCCGCGTTCACCGCGATCACCGTCGCGATCAGCTACATGCAGGTGAGCTTCGCCCTCGCGTTGACCCTGGCGCTGTTGGTCGCCACCATCAAGGGCTCGCTGGTCGCGTGCTACTTCATGCACCTGATCTCGGAGCGCAAGCTGATCTACACGGTCTTGCTGATCACCGCGGGCTTCTTCCTCGTTCTCCTCTTCCTGCCGCTCGGCAGCTACCTCGGATCGACGGGGAGCTAACCGGTGAGCCTGCGCATCTTTCACGTCCTCTTCATCGCCCTCTCGATAGCGCTCTCGGCGATGGTCGCGGGGTGGGGGGTTCAGCAGTACCTGACGCTGGGCGACAAGGGCGGCCTGGTCCTCGCCGGCGTCTTCTTCGTGGTGGGACTGGCCTTGGTTCTGTACGGCACGAAGTACTTCCAGAAGCTCAAGGAGCTCGGGTGAAGAGAGGGCTCGTCGTCTGCGCGCTGCTGCTGCTTGTCGTGGCCGACGGCGCCGCGGCCTGCACGGTCTGCCTGGGCGATCCCGACTCGCAGATGGCGACCGGCGTCAACAACGGCATCCTGGTGCTGCTCGGGTTCGTCGGCTTCGTCCAGGTGGGATTTCTGGCCCTGTTTCTGAGCATCAGGAACCGCTCCAAGCGCCTCGAGCGACGGCGCGAGCGATTCAGCCTGATCGAAGGAGGAGCGAAATAGATGACCGACCTACTGGCGCGCTGGATGCCGATCGACGCCTCCGCGCACGGCGCGGAGCTGGACTCGATGAACGCCCTGGTGCACTGGCTGATGGCCTTGCTGTTCGTCGGCTGGGGTATCTACTTCGTCTGGGTGCTGATCCGTTACCGGGCGGGCCGCAACCCCCAGGCCGACCATGTGGGCGCCAAGTCGAAGATCTCGACCTGGGTCGAGATCTCGGTGGTGGTCTTCGAGGCGGTCATCCTGGTCGGCTTCGCCATCCCCGCCTGGGCGCGGTGGGTGACCCCGCCGGGTCCCGACGAGAACGCGCTGACCGTCCGCGTGATCGGCGAGCAGTTCGCCTGGAACATCCACTATCCGGGGCCCGACGGCGTCTTCGGCGGGCAGAAGCCCGAGCTGATGGGCAGCTCGAATCCGATCGGGCTCGACCCCGACGATCCCACCGGGGCCGACGACATCGTCACGATCAATCAGCTCCACCTGCCGGTGAACCGCCCGGTGACGGTGCTGCTCACGTCGAAAGACGTGATCCACAGCTTCGGCCTGCCGGTGCTGCGCGTCAAGCAGGACGCCATTCCGGGCATGGAGACGCCGGTGCATTTCAAGCCGGTGATGGCCACGCCGCCGGAGGCGATCTTCCCCGCCTGCGCCGCGGCGAAGGAGTGCTGGGAGATCGCCTGCGCCCAGCTCTGCGGCCTCGGCCACTACCGCATGCGCGGCTTCATCACCGTGCACGAGCCGGGCGGCTTCGAGGCCTGGCTCGCCGCACAGAGCGGATAGCGCGCGGAGCGGTCGCCCCGCGGCTGGCGCGGGATGAACGGATGGCGATGAGCGCATGCCTCGCGCCGCCGATCCACCGCTTGCTGTAGACTCCGACTAATCAGATTTCTTTGGGTTTTTTCTGGGCCGAGCCCGCCGCCGATCGGGGCGCCGGGGCTCGTCGAATGGGGGACGGAAGAATGAGGACGTCGAGCCACACCTTTGTAGCCATTGCCTGCCTCCTGTGGGCCGCCGCCGCCGGGGCGAGCAGCGGCCTCGAGACGATCGATTTCAGTGACCCTCGGGGCGTGGGGGCCGGGATGCGGGGCGCTCCGGCGGTGGCCGGGACCAGGGTCTTCGAGCTCTTCGGGGACCTGGGCACCGGTCCGGTGAAGGTCTGGGGCTTCAACGAGCGGTTCGGCGACGAGGAGAACGCGGCGGTGCTCTTCGATACGGCCAAGCCGACCGGAGAGGACGAGGACCTCGGCGCCCCCAATCGGGATTTCGCGGACGAGTTCGACCCGGCACCGGGCGTCGGCTCGGGCGGCCGGCGGGGCTC
>JAHEKO010000342.1 GCA_024638355.1 Acidobacteriota bacterium | reverse complement strand
TTTCGTTGGGCGAGATCGAGCCCGGCGGCGTGCTCGGACAGATCGCCCTGCTCGACGAACGGCCTCGCTCGGCGAGCGCGGCGGCGATCGACGCCACCGAGTGCCTGTTGGTGACCCGCGACAGCTTCGAAACGCTGGTCAAGCGGGATCCGCAGATCGCGTGGTGCTTGATGTCCTCGGTCGTCGGGCGCGTTCGCGACCTCGAGAGCCTGGCGGTCGAGACTGAGCTCGAGGTCGAGAAGCTCAAGCGCCGGGGGCACGCCGCCTCCGAGGCGGCCCCCGAGAAGGAGGCTGAAGCGACGGCCGAGCCTGAAGCCGAGGACGAGAAAGACGATGAGGACGACGAGACCTCCGACATGGAATCCGCCTTCTACAAGATGATGCGGATGCAGTACGGGATGATGGCCGGCGCCGCCAAGGGCGCGACCGAGATGTCTCGGATGATGGAGAAGTTCCTCGACTCGCTGGCCGAGGAGACCGAGCTCAAGACCAGCGAGGACTGGCGAGACATGCTGGAGAAGATCCCCGACGCCATGGCGAGCGCCGCTCGCGATGCCATGGACGAAGGGGAGAAGGTCCCCGACGAGATGGTGGACGCCTATCACCGCTACAGCGACAGCGACAGCGACAAGTAGAGCCCGGCGAGTCAGGTGCGATTCACCGCCACCAGGACGGCCTACATCAAGGCGCCGCTGAGGGTCGTCTACTCGGTGTTGACCGGCTACCGGCACTTCGAGGCCTGGGTGCCGGACATCGTTCGCTCCCGGCTGCTCGCGCGCGAGGGCGAGATCGCCATCGCCGAGCTCATCGTGCCGCCGTACGGCGCCGAGAAGCTGGTTCTGGAGCTGGTCGAGCTGCCGCGCTCCTCGGTCGTGTTCACCCAGGTCGATCGCCTCCGACGAGACGGTGTCTTCGGCCGTTTCGATCTGGCCGCCGCCGACGACGCCGCCGGAACGATGGTCACCGCCACTCTCGGCATGAAGCTCGGACTGCACCGGCTGGTCTGCCGCCGCCGGTTGCGCGGCATCCTGGATCAGACGCTTGCCGCGCTCGGCGATCGGGCACAGCGGCTGCTGACCTCGGGGTTGAGCGACGTTCCCGGTCAGCGCGCCAAGATCCTCGAGATCAACATTGCCGGCGACAGCGTGAGCGTGCGGATGGGCGGCACCACGTACGAGCTCGTTCCGCGCGGGCGGGGGACCCACGCATGATCCGCAAGTACGCGCGGATCGACGCCAGCCCCAGCACGGTTCTGGCCATCTTCCGCGACGTCGGAAGGTGGGCGGCATGGATGCCCACGATCGAGGCGCTCGAGGTCCGCGAGCGCTCCGATGACAGATTCGTGGTCGACGTGCGCGAGCATCTGATGGGCCGGGTCATGCAACGAACGCTCGACCTCCAGTTCAACCCGCGCGGCTTCGTCGAGCGTCAGACCGCGGGCCGGCTCAAGCGCTGGAAGACCGTATGGCGCTTCAGCGATCCGCCGGGCGGCCGCGGCACCGTTGTGTCGACGGACATCGACATCGATCTCGGAATGCTGAGGTACTTCGTCCCGCAGCGGATGTTGCAGCGCACCGTGGATCGCATGCACGACGAGATCGTCAGCCGCGCCGAAGCGCGAGCGCGGCGCCGCGAGGAGCTCCACCCGCCGACCGTATGGGGCGTCCTGCCCGGTCAGGAGCTCTCGATCCGGGTCTACGAGACCGCGACGGAGCTCGAGGTCTGGTTCGGCGAGCGCCGGTTCGTGCTGCCGGCAGCCGAGTAGCTCAGTCGCCGCCCCGCCGGGCCGCTATTCCCAGCAGGATCCCGCCCAGCACCAGCACGACCATCGCCCCGATGCGCTCCGCCCAGGGGCCGAGCGAACCGGCGTCGACGAGATGCCGGCTCAGGAGCGCGACCGCGCCCAGCGCCACGAGGCAAGCGCTCACCGGCGCCCAGACGCCGCTTCGCGGCTCCCGCTCCCGGTCGAGCCACCCGCGCCCGTTTGCGCCGCTCTCGCCGTCCAGCCGCTCGTCCTTGGAGACCAGCGTGAGCATCCGGTTCAGTCGACCGGGGAGGGCGCTCACCAGTCCGATCTGCCGCTCCATCGTTCCGGTCAGGCGCCGCAGCTCCCCGTCCTCGCTGATCTCGCCGAGGAGGACCAGCAGCCGCGCTTCGCGGAAGCCGTTGCGGATCGAGGCGGCGTCCCCGGCCAGACGATCGACCTCCTGATTGAGCACGAAGAGACCCTGATAGAAGGGCAGCAGGCTGGCGGGCAGCGGGTAGCCGAGCTGCTCGGCGCACTTCCAGTGAGCCAGCACCTGCCGGGCGAAGAGATCGCCGCCGACGTCCCAGTGCCGATCCCGGAACGGGTCGCTGTGGCGGATGCCGTCGCGCAGCCGCCGAGCGGTGGGCGTCTCCGGCAAGAGATCCAGGAAGGCGTCGGCGGCCCGTGCCGGCTCGCGGGCGGCGACCGCCGCCAGGTACTCGCGCAGCTCGGCCCGCTTGCCGCGCGGCAGGCGGTGGAGCTCGCTGCCGAGGATCGCCACCTTTCCCCCCTTGACGAAGGCGACGTTGCGGTTCCACGGCCGCACCGGGAACAGGTCGCTGCGCAGCACCAGGGTCAGCCAGATGCGGGCGAGTCGCCGCGCGCCGACCGTGGGTGAGCGTTGGCCGTCGTCCTCCTCGAGCCCGCACAGCACCCGCACCCGGGCGCCGGAGAGCCGGCGTGGCGCGCTCGGAATCTCGAGCCGATTCAAGTCGCCCGACTCCTCGGCCAGGTCACGCAACGCCGCCGAGGCCTTCGCCAGGTCCAGGCTCCTCTCGAACTCCACGACCGCCTCGCGCGCCGCCGCGGGCAGCTCGCCGGCGGCGATGCTCCGCTCGACGACGCGCTGGAGGCGTCCGCTGCGCAGGTCGATCTCGGGGTGGATCAGCTCGACGGTCGCCGGCTCGCCGCCGACTTGCGCCCGGTGCCACTGGCAGAGCAGCCCACTGTCGAGGGGCTGCGGGTCGAAGTCGTCGAACACCGATTCGGGTGGGCCGCCCAGCTCGCGATCGATGAGATCGCTGACCAGCCCGGGATCGCTGGCCGGAGCCGCGTCGGTGATCGCCAGGAGCTCGCGGCAGTCGGTGCCGGCAAACAGATCGATGCGCGAGCCCAGGTAGAGACCGAAGCTCGCGGCGAGCGGACCCGCTTCGACGAGACGCTGGCGAAGGCGTGCGCCGACCTGGCTCGGGCCGCTCGCGACCAGAGCTCCGGGGCGGCGGCGAGTCAGCGTCGAAGTGGTCGCCATCCGAGGAGCTCGCGAGCCAGCAGGACCAGGCCGCCGCCGACCAGGCCGATCTCTGCGGTGAACATGTTGAAGCCGAGCCGTGGCGGCCCGGCCAGGAGAACGAGCAGGAGCGTGAAGGTCAGGATCGCGACCGCCAGCGGCAGCGCCCGCTGGCGCGACCGGGGTCGCCGGAGCGGCCGGCCGCGCTCGCGCGCGCTCCACCGCTCCAGGCGATCGAGGGCCCGATCCACCCTCTGGGCGCCGCCGCGCATCAGCTCCGTGCCGGCCCAGAGCCAGTCGACCCAGCGGTCGAACGAGAACGGCGCGGCGAGGGCCGACGACTCCAGCAGGTCCTCGCTGTAGCGCTCCAGGGCCCGGTCGCGATCGAGGCCGGGCGCGAAGCGGCCGATGAGGCCGTCGAGCGTGATCACCGAACGCATGTAGCGCACCGCTTCGGGGTGGCAGAGCGTGCGGCGCCGGCGGCTGAGCCGCAGGGTGTCGAGCAGGATCTCGGTGTAGCTGCAGCGAGTCTCGAGGCGGCGCCCCCCGGGCTCGCGCCGGAACCAGCGCTCGCCCAGCTCGCCGAGCTCGCGGCGGAACCCCACGGGATCGGAGTCGGGCTCGAGCTCGACGATGGCGAGGAGGTCGTCCGCGACGCTGTCCGTGTCGCCGCAGGTCAGGCCGCGAATCGCCGACACCAGATGGTAGCGCGCGTGTTCGCTGACCACCCCCGAGATGCCGAAGTCGACGTAGCCGACGCTGTTGCCCGGCAGGATCAACAGGTTCGCCGGGTGCAGGTCGGAGTGGAAGACGCCGTTGTGGAAGACGTCGTGGAGGAAGTTGTCCAGCAGATTCTCGGCGAAGCGCTCGGGCTCGAAGTCGTCGGGCGGCCGCCCGATCTTCGGGCCGTCCGCCTCGAGATTCCGCAGGTGACGCAGCAGCGTGATCCCCTCCAGAAACTCGGCCGTCAGGATGCGCGGCGTGGTGAGGCCCCAGTCGACCTCGGGCACGCGCGCGCTCGCTCGGTCGCGGGAGTTGGCCGCGAGCCGGTCCATGAAGCGCGCCTCGGCGCGGAAGTCGAGCTCCTCGGCGGTCCAGGTGATGAACTCCTCGAGCGCCAGAGCGAGCCAGAAAAGCCGCCGCAGCCGCAGGCGTCGAATCGAGCTCGCCGACCATCTCATCAGGAGGATGTCGCCGCCGAACTCGTGGCGAGCGCGCGGGCGCTGTACCTTGACCGCCAGCTTCCGACCGCCCAGCCGCGCTACGTGGACCTGGGCGACCGAGGCCGAGGCGATCGGGGTCGGGTCGAATGAGTCGAAGATCCGGTCCGGGGTCTGACCGAGCTCCTCGCGGCACA
>JAHEKO010000341.1 GCA_024638355.1 Acidobacteriota bacterium | reverse complement strand
GCGCGCCTGGAGCGCCACCAGGTAGCCGGCGAGAACGCGCTTCCAGCGGGCGATGAGCTCGTGGCCCACCTCGGGCACCACGTTGTCGATGTTCTTGACCAGAACGACGTCGCCGCCGAGATCCGCCAGATTGGCGAGCAGCGCGCCGTGTCCCCCCGGCCGCAGCAGGAGACGCCCGTCTTCGAGCCGGAAGGGACGATTCTCGAGGTCTGCCGCCAAGGTGTCGGTGGCTGGCGACTGGATCGAGAAGCCCACCTCGAAGCGCGCGCCGTAGCGCTCGAAGAGCGGCTCGCGCACCCGCTCGAGCAGCGCCTCGAACGCCCGGCGCTGGCTCCGCGCCACGGTGAAGTGGAGCCGGCACAACCCGTCCCCATCTCGCGTGTAGCCGATGGCCTCGACCAGATGCTCCTCGAAGGCCGTGCGCGCGCCCTCGGCGTAGGAGTGAAACGGGATCAAGCCCTTGGCGAGCGTCAGGTAGCCGAGCCCGGGCGTTTGGAGCAGGTGGCGGACGACGGTCGCTCGATCGCCGGAGCGGAGGCAGCTCTCGACATCGAGCCCGGCGTCGCTCATCGCGGCTTCGAGGTCGGCCGCGAAGGGCAGCTTCTCGAGTGCCGAGGCCAGCTCGGCGAGCGCGGGACCGCCGGCCTCGAGACCCCGGACGAGCGCCTCGAACATGCGGCTCGCCGCGCCCGAAGCCGGTACGAACTTCGCCACCCGCCCGCCCTCCGCGACGTTCCGTCCTCGCCGCTCCAGCTCCTCTTCCTGCTCGTCGTCGAGCCTCTCGACGCCGTCGCCGATCCGGCACGGACGAACCAGCCGCGGCGCCGGGGGCGGCTCGGCGAGGAGCGCCAGCTGACGCTCCGCCTCCTCCCGCGAGATGCCGACGCGCTCGAGCTGCTCGACGTCCGCCCGCTCCAGCCGAGTTCCGCTCAGCCCGCTATCAACCGCCGTCATCGCGGCCCGAGTTTGTCACGGCGGCGACGCCATCGAGCCGGGTCGCACGCCGTATACTCATGCTTCGCCTCTACGTCTACAACACCCGAAAAAGGAGTGCGCCATGGACTGGACAACCCTGCTCAATGCCGAAGTCGAGGAGGCCTACCGCGCCGCCGACAAGCTGATGGAGCGAGTCGACGACGGCAGCCTCGGGTGGAAGCCGGAAACCGGCAAGAACTGGATGACGGTGGGCCAGCTCCTGCATCACATGACCAGCGCGTGCGGCGCCACCAGCAAGGGCTTCGTCACCGGCGACTGGGGTATGCCCGAAGGCGCCTCCGCCGAGGACATGCCGCCGGAAGAGATGCTGCCGCCGGCCGACGCCATGCCCGCCGCGTCGAGCGTCGCCGAAGCGCGCCAGCAGCTCGCCGAGGACAAGAAGCTGGCCAAGGAGATGATCGAGCGGGCCGCCGGGCGGTTCGACGAGATGGTGCAGGCGCCCTGGGATCCGGCCCCGCGGCCGCTGGGCCAGCACCTCCTCGGCATGATCGTGCATCTCGCCAACCACAAGTCCCAGCTCTTCTACTATCTGAAGCTCATGGGCCAGCCGGTCAACACGATGCACTTCTACGGCATGGCCTGAGCGCGCACGTCGATGGCGGCTGTCGGGATCCGCGAGGGGGCGGGTGCGGGTCCGCGACCGACTAGCGGGTCGGGCTGGGCGGCCGCCAGATCGCTCCTTCGAGCCCGACGACGGGATCGCGGGCGGCCTCGAGGCGATCGAGGGCACCTCGATGGCGGTCCATCCGCAGCGCCGAGACCAGCGCGTCGAAGGCGTCGTCGCTCTCGCCGGCGGCTTCGGCGAAGCGCCTCTCGATGCCCGGGTGATGCTCGTCCAGATAGCCGACCCGCTCCTCGGCGCGCGACTTCTTGACACGACCCATGAACAGCCGCGGCCAGATCTCCACCACCGCCGGCAGCGCCGGTGCATGGAAGGGCCAGATCGAGAAGCCCGCGGCGCGCAGCCGGTCCAGGATCGGCATTCCCCGAATGCTCCCCACGCCCACCGCGCCGGCGCCGCCGATCTGGAAGACCGACATCGGCGAGAGGCCCAGCTCGCGAGCGATCTCGAGCTCGGTTCTACGGTGCAGGAGGTCGCCGAGCCGGGGTTTCCTGCGACCCGGCTTGCCCCAGAACGGGAATGGGCAGTGCGTCAGCCACTTCTCGCCCAGGCCCTCGGCCTCCCGCCAGACGGTCTCGACGCGCTTGTGCGCCCGCTTCTCCAGAAAGCCGATCGGAAAGGAGAAGGCAAAATCGAAGCCGACGACGAAACGCGGATCATCTGCCGCCTCGTCGATCAGATGCTCGGCGATCGCCTCGCGGGTCCGGCCGTTCTCGAGCCGGACCACTTCGCCGCCGGTGACCTCGCAAAGCCAGATCTTGCGCTGCGCGGCGCGCTTGTCCCCCGACCAGTCGATGGCGAAGATGCGGCTCGGCTTCAATCGGACTCGTCCCCCTGGAACCGCTCACTCTAATCCACGCGAATGCCCACTTCGTAGGAATCGATGATGGACGCGGATCTCACGACGACGGTGACCCTGGACTGTCCCTACTGTGGGGAGCCGGTCGAGATCCTGGTGGAGAGCGATCTCCTGGGTGAGATGGTGAGAGACTGCGAGGTCTGCTGCAACCCGTGGCGGCTGACGATCCGCCGCGATGGCGCGCATCGACGGATCGAGGCCTTTCGCCTCGACGATTGAACGATTGAGACCATGCGCCGGCTCGCCGCCATCCTCCTGATCTCGGCCGCTTCCGTCTGGCTCACGGGCTGCGCGGGCGTGGCGGAGTGGACCGGCGTCCGCCTGCTCTATCGCCCGGCGCCCGAGCCCGCCAGGGTTCTCCACGACCTCTCCTACCGCGACGGCTCCGATCACCCCAAGCACCGCCTCGATCTCTTCCTGCCGCAAGGGGAGAACTGGCCGGTCCTCGTCTTCATCCACGGCGGCGGCTGGCAAAACGGCGACAAGGCGCTCGAGGTCTCCGGCGCCGACGTCTATGCCAACATCGGGCGCTTCTACGCCGGCCGGGGAATCGGTACCGCGGTGATCAACTACCGCTTGCAGCCCGAGGTCGGCTGGCCCGAGCAGCTTCTGGACGTCGCCCACGCCGTCGGCTGGGTCCGGGCGCGGATCGCCGGCTACGGCGGCGACCCCGACTCGGTCTTCCTGCTCGGTCACTCGGCGGGCGCCTGGTTCACCGCCTATCTGGCGCTCAACCCGGAGCCGCTGGCCGAGGTCGGCCTCGAGCCCCGGCAGCTGTGCGGGGCCATCCCGGTGAGCGGCGTCGCTTTCGACCTGACCGACGAGCGAACCTACGAGCTGGGCGCCGAGCTGCCCTACTACGAGAAGCGGCTACGGAATGGCGACCCGGGCGACGACTGGCTGCGCGACGCCTCGGTCATCACCTACGTCTCCTCCGCCGCCCCGCCCTTCCTGCTGATTCACGGCTCGCGCGAGTGGAAGGCGCTGGGCCACCAGTACCGACTTCTCGATCGCGCGCTGCACGGCGCCGACGTCTCCAGCCGGCTGGTCGTCGCCAAGCAGACCCACGCGAGCATGGTGCTGGCCCTCAGCCGCCCGAAGAACCTCCCGTCGACGTCGATTCTCGAGTTCGTCCTCAACGCGACCTGCTGAGTTCCGGGAACGGGTCAATTCAGACGGAGCGGGTGAGGCCGCCGTCGACGGGCAGATTCTGGCCGGTGATGTAGGAGGCCTCGTCGCTCAAGAGGAAGGCGACGACGGCGCCGATCTCGTCGGCGGTGCCATAGCGGCCCATTGGGATGCGGGCCACCGACTCTGCGCTCTCCGGATAGCTGTCGACGAACCCGGGCAGGACGTTGTTCATGCGAATTCCGAGCCCGGCGCAGGCGTCGGCGTAGAGCTTGGTGAAGCTGCCCAGCGCCGCGCGCAGGCTGGAAGAGATCGGAAACGCCGGATCGGGCTCGTAGGCGGCGAAGGTCGAGATGTTGACGATCGAGCCGCGGCCTTCGACCTCGAAGATGGGCGTGACGATGCGGCACATCTCGACCACGTTGAGGAGCAGCAGGTCGAGGCCCGCGTGCCAGTCTTCGGCCGACAGCTCGAGCAGCGCTCCCTTGGCCGCGTGGCCGGTGTTGTTGACCACGCCGTCGAGCCGGTCGTAGCGGCTCAGGCAGAGATCGACCACCGCCTGCAGATCCTCGACCCGGGTCACCGAACCGGTATGGGCGACCGCTCCGATCTCCCGAGCCAACGCCTCGGCCCCACCGCCGTTCGACATCAGCGCCAGATCCCAGCCTTCGCTCGCCAGCTTGCGGGCGATGCTCGCGCCCATTCCCTTGCCGGCGGCGGTGACGACGGCCGCGGGCCGGGAGATCGTCATTCGGCCGGCAGCACGACCAGCTCGGAGATCATGCCGAGCGCCGCGTGATGAAGGATGTGGCAGTGCAGCAGCCAGCGGCCGATGGCGCCGCCGGCGGTGGTGCCGTCGGGCTGCGCCCGATCGGCCAGGCGCACCCGAAAGACCAGCGTCACCCCCGACGGGATGTCGATCGTGTCGACGAACTCCGGCGCGCGGAACTTGAACACGGTCCGTCCGGAGCGCTCGAACCGCAGCGGCTGGAACGAGAAGCCGTGGA
>JAHEKO010000340.1 GCA_024638355.1 Acidobacteriota bacterium | reverse complement strand
CGATGCCGAGCGGCGCCTGCGCGCCTTCGCCGGTACTGGCGACGGCTTCGCGATCGCCGAGGCCGATCTCGAGATCCGCGGCCCCGGCGATCTCCTGGGCACCCGGCAGTCGGGAGCGCCCCTCTTCCGGCTGGCCGATCTGGTCCGCGACCACAAGCTCCTGGCCAGCGCGCGGCGCGACGCCCGAGAGCTCCTTCGCGACCGCTCGGAAGCTCCGCCGCAGCTCTGGCTGCGCCTCGACCGCCGCGGCGGTGGGCGGATCGACGAGCGGCGCGACCGGTTGAGGGGAGGATGAGCGCGAGCTCGCCCGCCATGCGCGTTCTGCTGGTCGCCAATACGCTGCCGCCGACCGACATCTCGGGGGTGGGGGAGCAGGTCCTGCAGCTCGCGGCGGGCCTGCGCGCGCGCGGGCACGAGGTGGAGGTTCTGGGCCGAGGGGCGGCCGGGGCGCGCGGGCCGAAGGTGCTCTTTCCGCTCACCGTGGTGCCGGCGTTCCTCCGCCGCTTTCGCCGCCTGCGGCCGCACGTCGTGCAGGTGCACGAGTCCGACGGCGCTCTCGCCGCGCTGGCGGCGGCCATCCTGGCCGCGGCGGCCTCTCCGCGGCCGTTGCTGGTCGCGCTGCTGCAGGTGAGCTACGTCGAAGAGATTCGCGCGGTCCGTGAGCTGCGGGCCGGTGGCCGGGTCGTCGGCCGGCCGGGGGCCGTGGAGCGGCGCTTCAAGTGGCTCAAAGCGCCGCTGCAGGTGGCGCTCGGCTGCTTGACGGCATGGCTCGCCGATCTGGTCCTGACGCCGAGCCGGGCGACGGCGGCCGAGGTGGCCCGCGACTACGGGGTCGGCGCCATAGAGGTCCTGCCCAACGTCACCGGCGGTCTCGAGATCGCGCTCGCCGCCGACGGCGGGGAGACGCCGGGCTACTTTCTGTTCGTCGGCCGGCTGCGGATCCGCAAGGGGGTGGAGGTCCTGCTGCAGGCGTTGGCGGATGGCGCCGCTGGGCTGTCGGGAGCGGTGCTGCTGATCGTGGGCGACGGCGAGCACGCCGACCATCTCCGGGCGCTGGCCGAGCGCCTCGATCTCGGCTCGCGGGTTCGCTTCGTTGGCCGGCGCTCGGCCGCCGAGGTGCGCGGCCTGCTCGCCGCCGCGACGGCGCTGGTGGTGCCGTCGATCTACGAGGGCATGCCGCTGGTCATTCTCGAAGCGATGGAGAGCGGGGTGCCGGTGATCGCCAGTGCCGTCTCCGGCATTCCGGAGGTGGTGGTCGACGGCGAGACCGGCTGGCTGGTGCCACCGGAGGACTCTTCGGCGCTGGGAGGCGCCCTGACAGCGGCGCTGAGCGCGCCCGACGAGGCGCGGCGGCGCGGCGCGGCCGGGCGTCGACGCGTCGACGATCTCTATCGGCCGGAGAGCGCCGCCACGACCTGGCTCGAGACCGTCGCGCGCGTCGCGCCGGATCTGGCGAGGAGCGGGTGATGGGGCGCGCGCTGCTGATCATCGGCTGGATGTCGACCCTCGGCTTTGTCGGCACCGGACTGCAGGGCTTCCTGATACCGCCGGATGAGACGCTCGGCCTCCATATCCTGCTCGGCACGGCGTCGGCTCTTCTGCTCCTCTTTTCGCACTGCTGGATCATGTTCTATCTGATCGGCACCGGGAAGGCGATCAAGGTCGCCGTGGCCGAGCACGGAATCGAAGGCGACGCGGTGCAGCAGACCAAGGACTTCAAGAACGAGTCGTACCCCATGATGATGCTGGCGATGGCGCTGGCGATGGCCGCCTTCATCGTCGGCGCCGGCGTACACACCCGGGTGGTCCCGGTGCTCGTCCACTCGGCGCTCTTCCTGATCGCCATCGTGGTGCAGATCCGTACGCTGCTCATCGAGCAGCGGGTCCTGGGCCGCAATCAGCGCTTGATGGCCAACGTGTCCGACCGCATCAACACCTCGGAATCCGCCGCGCGGGTGCCGGGTGGGGGGGAGAGGGATCGAGGAGCCGGGGGGTGATCCGATAGACCAGAACCTGATCTTCTCGGGCGGCATGCAGTTCCTGATCCTGCTGCTGGCGATCTCGATGCACGAGTCGGCGCACGCCTGGATGGCCGCGCTCTGCGGCGACGACACCGCGGCGAAGCTGGGGCGGATCTCGCTCAACCCGATCCGCCACATCGACCCGGTCGGGACGCTGCTGCTGCCGTTTCTGCTGCTCCTCGCTCGGGCCCCGGTCTTCGGTTGGGCGAAGCCGACGCCGGTCGACGTGCGCAAGCTGCGCGAGCCGCAGCGGGACCACATGCTGGTGACGCTCGCCGGTCCGGCCTCGAATCTGCTGCTGGCCGCGGCGCTGATGGTCGTTCTGGCGATCGCCGTCCGGACTCTGGGCGATGACGCCCGCGCCGCCGCCTACGCCAGCCTGGTCGGAGATCTCGACAGCGCCGCGGAATCGGCCCACTTTCCGATCATGTTCACCCTGGTGTTCGGCGCGTTTCTCAACGCCTTCCTCGGGCTCTTCAACTTGATTCCGGTGCCGCCTCTAGACGGCGGCCAGATCCTCCTACAGATGCTGCCGCCGCGCCTCGCCTACCGTTATGCGGCGATTCGGCCGTTCGGCTTTATGATTGTGCTGGCGCTGGCGTTCCTCGACCTGCTGAAGTTCCTGGTCCTGCCGATCTTCGCCATACTCTCGATCATCATCAATCTCTAGTGGACTAGGAGTCAGTGTTGTCGCAGAAAGCGGTTGTGCTCTCAGGTATGCGGTCGACCGGACCGCTTCATCTTGGCAACTACTTCGGCGCGGTGAAGAACTGGGTGGGACTCCAGGACCGCTACGAGTGCTTCTACTTCGTCGCCGACTGGCACGCTCTGACCACGGACTATGCCGACGTCAGCCAGATCGCCGACAACACGCTCGAGGTGGTTGCCGACTACGTCGCCGCCGGCCTCGATCCCGAGCGCTCGGTCATCTTCGTGCAGTCCATGGTGCCCGAGCACGCCGAGCTCCACCTGCTGCTGTCGATGATCACGCCCCTCGGGCTGCTGGAGCGCGTACCGACCTACAAGGAGCAGATTCGCGAGATCCGCAACAAGGATCTGTCGACCTACGGCTTCCTCGGCTACCCGCTGCTCCAGACCGCCGACATCCTGCTCTACCGTGCCCACCTGGTGCCGGTGGGGGAGGACCAGGCAAGCCACCTCGAGCTGAGCCGCGAGGTGGCTCGGAAGTTCAACCGGTTCTATACCGAGGTCTTCCCGGAGCCCAAGGCGCTGTTCACGCCGACGCCCAAGGTCCCCGGCCTCGACGGGCGGAAGATGTCGAAGTCCTACGGCAACGCCATCCATCTGGCCGACACCGACGAGGAGATTCGCGCCAAGGCGAGCCGGATGTTCACCGACCCGACGCGGGTGCGGCGCAAGGACCCCGGGCATCCCGACGCGTGCAACCTCTACGACTTCCACAAGCTGGTGTCGCCGCCGGACGTCCAGGAGAAGGTCGCGCGCGAGTGCCGGCTGGCCCAGATCGGCTGTGTCGACGACAAGAAGCTGCTGGCCGAGCTGCTGATCGAGTATCTGACTCCGATTCGTGAACGGCGGGAGGCGCTGATCGGCGATCGCGACAGCCTGCTCGACATGGTGGCGGAAGGCTCCCGGCGAGCGCAGGATCGCGCTCGGGAGACGCTGGATGCGGTGCGCTCGTCGATGGGATTCGACTACCGCAAGCTGGCGGCGGAGGTCAGCGGTTGACCGTCGTTGGCGGCCTGCCGGACTCTTGGCGGGTTCAGCTTCCGGTCTTCGAGGGTCCGCTCGACCTGCTGCTGCAGCTCGTCAAGGTCAACAAGGTCGAGATCGTGAAGATCGAGGTGGCGGTCATCTGCGATCAGTTCCACGAGTACCTGGAGCTGATGGAAGAGATGAACCTCGACATCGCCGCGGACTACATCTACGAGGCCGCGATGCTGATCCACCTCAAGTCGAAGATGCTGCTGCCGCGCCCACGCACCGACGAAGGCCTGCCGGGCGAGGATCCGCGCGAGGAGCTGGTCAAGCGGTTGCTCGAGTATCGGCGGCTCAAGGACGCGTCGCATTCGCTCGCGGAGATGCACTCGCTGCGGGCGGGCATCTGGACTCGGCGGCCGCAGCCGATGCCGGATGCCGAGGCGCCGGCCGAGCTGGATCTCGAAGAGGTCTCGCTGTTCGACCTGCTCAAGGCCTTCCGCGAGGTGCTCGTTCGCTACGACCACGACCATCCCGAGCCGTACTACATGTCGCGCGAGACCTTCTCGGTGCGCGAGCAGTTCGAGCGGCTGCTGGGCGAGCTCGAGGGCGGCAAGCCTTTCGATCTGCTCGCCGATCTGCGGCGGCGACGCAGCCGGGGCGAGGTCGTCGCCGCGTTTCTGGCCGTGCTCGAAGCGGCCCGGATGCATCTCGTGCGTCTGCACCAGAGCGACAGCGGCGAGGTGGTCCTCTACCGCACGACCCGCGAGCTGCAGAAGCACGAGCTGGAGGCCGTGCAGGCATGACCGAGCGCGACGAGATGGAGGCGGTATTCGAGGCGATCCTGTTCGTCGCCGCGGAGCCGCTCGAGCGCGCCAAGCTGCTCGAGGTCTTCGACGAAGGCGAGTCGGAGGAGGC
>JAHEKO010000339.1:2104-4622 GCA_024638355.1 Acidobacteriota bacterium | reverse complement strand
TCCTCCAGCGGAGGGTAGTCGGGGAGATTGCGAAACGGCGTCGACGCCGAGATCAGGACGCCGTCCGCGGCCAGAAAGGGAAGGTGCCGCAAGCTCTCGAGCGGCTCCATGCCGAGGATCATTGCGGCAGTGCCGCGAGCCACCAGATCGGAGGCGATCGGCCGGTCGGCGAGTCGCAGATGGGCGCCCACTGCGCCGCCGCGCTGCGCCATGCCGTGGGTCTCGGCCTGCTTGACCTCGAGACCTTCGGCGAGCGCGGTCGACGCGATGATGGCGGCGACCGAGAGCACCCCCTGGCCGCCGACCCCGGCGAGAACGACGTCGTACCTCATCGCGCGGCTCGCTTGCGCTGCTTGATCGACTCGAGGCACTCGCGCCGGGCGATCACCACCGAGGTGCCCCGGTGCTCCATCTCCCGGCGCAGCACCGCGGCGATCTCTTTCGTTTTCCTGGGGTGGGCGTCGACGACCTGCAGATGCTCGGGCTCGACCCCGACCGCCAGAACGATCCGCTCGAGCGTGCCGCCGGGAGCGATCGTCGGTTGGGCGCCCGTCATCCCGACGGTGCCGTTGTCGAGGATGACCAGAGTCATGTCGGCGCCGGCGGCCGCGGCGTCGAGCAGCGACGTGATGCCGGAGTGGAGAAAGGTGCTGTCGCCGATCACGCCGAGGGCGGGGCGCAGGCCGGCGTCGGACGCGCCGCGGGCCATCGCCACCGAAGCGCCCATGCAGACACACGACTCGATCGCCGAGTAGGGCGGCAGCGCGCCCAGCGTGTAGCAGCCGATATCGGCGGTGACGACCGCGTCGTCGAAGGTAGCGATGGCCTCCCTGATGGCGTGGTACGAATCGGCGTGCGGGCAGCCCCGGCAGAGTTGCGGCGGCCGCGCCGGGAGCCGCAGCGGCGGCGGCTCGACCGCCGCCGGTCGCGCCAGGCCGAGAGCGGCGCGGACGATCCCGGGCGTCAGCTCCCCGGCGGCCGGCACCTCGCCCGTCTCCTTGCCGGCGATCTCCAGATCGAGCGGCAGCAGGCCGCGGAGCGCTCGTTCGACCAGCGGATAGCCCTCTTCCAGGAGCACGACCCTGTCCACCGCCTCGGCCAGCCGGCGCACCTTGGCGGCGGGAAGGGGGTAGGCGCCGATGTGGAGATGCGAAGGCGACTCGGCCAGCTCGCCGCGCACCTCGTCGAAGTAGTTGCGGGCGATGCCGGTGGTGATCACGCCCAGGGTGCGGCTTCCGCCCACGTGAAGGGAGTTGTAGGCGCACTCCTCACTCAGCTCGCGCATCCGCTCCTGCGCCTCGAGCAGCCGCCGCCAGCCTTCGCGGGCATTCGCCGGCAGGAGGATCCAGCGCTGGGGATCGGGCGCCTTGGCGAGCGGATTGGCCGGCCGCGGCTCGCGGCAGGTCACCGCCGAGCGGCTGTGCGCCAGACGAGTGACCAATCGCACGATGACGGGCACCTGCAGGCGCTCCGACAGATCGAAGGCGTCCCGGGTCATGTCGTAGGCCTGCTGCTGGCCGGCCGGCTCCAGGCAGGGGATGCGCGCGAAGTCGGCGTAGAAGCGGCTGTCCTGCTCGTTCTGAGAGCTGTGCATGCCCGGGTCGTCGGCGACCGCCAGCACCAATCCGCCGTGAATCGGTACCAGGGCGGAGTTGATGAAAGGGTCGGCTGCCACGTTGAGGCCGACGTGCTTCATCGAGACGAGCGCCCGGCGGCCGGCGAAAGAGACGCCGAGTGCCGCCTCGTAGGCCGTCTTCTCGTTCGCGCACCACTCGGCCCGCGGACCGCCCTCGGCACCAGAGCGGCGCAGCAGGTACTCGGTGATCTCGGTCGACGGCGTGCCCGGATAGGCGTAGCTCGCCGTGATGCCCGCGTCGATGGCGCCGACGGCTACCGCCTCGTCGCCGAGTAGAAGTCGCTGCGACATAGCACCTCCCTCTCCCTACCTGGATTCGGGCGCTATCCCGATTCGCCCCGGCCGCGCCCCTCGACCAGCAGGCCGAGGAGGTCGGACGTCGAGATCACGCCGACGAGCTCGTCGCCCTCCGTCACCAGCAGGCGATGAAGGTGCCCTTTGAGCATGGTCTCGGCCACCTCAGACACCGGCGTGTCGGCGTCGACCGAGTAGATCTCGGGATTCATCACGTCGCGGACCCTGAGGCCGTCCTCCTCGAGGTGGAGGCTCGATAGCTCCTCCTCGGCGACGCTTCCCTCCCAGCCGCGGACGTAGAAGTCGGGCCGCGACCGATCGCGAGTGATCCGTTCGCCGCCGTTGGAGGTCGCCGACGCGACGTCGGTGACCGAGACGACTCCGACGTCGGTGCCGTTCTCGTCGCGAACGACGGCGCCGGTGATCTCGTGGCCCATCAGAAACTTGGCGAGCTCGGAGATGGTCAGGTTCTCATCGACGGTGAGCACCTCCGGGGTCATCACATCTCGGGCAACGATCGATCTCATGTCAACGTCCTCCGCTCGATAGGGCGTGTCACTGGGTCATGCGGAAACGAGCTCCTCTTCC
>JAHEKO010000339.1:0-2004 GCA_024638355.1 Acidobacteriota bacterium | reverse complement strand
GCGACGCGTGAGACGCCCTCCTTCATTCGTATCACCCTCAGGACCGGACGGATCGTCTCGGGGAAGCTCTGGGCCACGCCCGCGATCAGCCCGTCCGCATGTCCCAGCCGAACCATCATAGCGCCCCAGGCGATCGGATTTCGCACCGCCCGCCGCGCCTCGAACAGGGTCACGCCCTTGCGCTGGCGCATGCGGAAGTACTCGGCGGCGTACTCCTCGCGCAGCTCCGAGTTGCGCGGGTCGATGATGGTGATGCCGTCGAGGTGGAGCTCGAGATCGGCGATGAGGTCGAGAATGCGCTGCTCGCGGCCGATCAGGATCGGCTCGGCGAAACCTTCGTCCAGGATGATCTGGCAGGCGTGCAGAACCTTCTCGTGAGCGCCCTCGGGAAAGACCAGCTTCATCGGCCGGCGCTTGGCCTCGTTGATCACGAATCGCATGACGTGCCGCGCTTTGCCCAGGCGGCTCTCGAGCTCATCTTTGTAGGCCTCGAGGTCGAGAGTCCGGCGCGCGACGCCGCTCTTCATCGCCGCCTCGGCGACGGCGGCCGCCTCGCGAATCAGCACCCGGTGGTCGAACGGCTTGGGAATCAGATACTCGGGCCCGAAGTGGAGCCGGCGCAGCCCGTAGGCCTTCATCACCGAGTCGGGCACGTCCTCCTTGGCCAGCTCGGCCAGCGCTCGAGTCGCCGCCAGCTTCATCTCCTCGTTGATGCACGTGGCGCGCACGTCCAGCGCGCCGCGGAAGATGAACGGAAAGCCGAGGACGTTGTTCACCTGGTTGGGGTAGTCGGACCGGCCGGTCGCCATCAGCACGTCGCCCCGCGCTTCGAGTGCGTCCTCGTAGGTGATCTCGGGATCGGGGTTGGCCATGGCGAAGATGACCGGCTGATCGGCCATCGAGCGGACCATCTCTTGAGTGAGGCAGCCGGCCACCGAGAGGCCGACAAAGACGTCGGCGCCGACCAGCGCCTCCTCCAGGGTGCGGGCCGGCGAGTCGGTCGCCAGTCGCTCCTTGAAGGGATTCATGCCTTCCGCGCGGCCCTTGTAGATGACCCCCTGGGTGTCGCAGAGGATGAGATTGGAGAGCTTCACCCCGAGCGCGATGTAGTAGTTGGCGCAGGCGACCCCGGCCGCTCCGGCTCCGTTGAAGACGACCCTGATCTCGTCGAGCTTCTTGCCGGTGATCTCCACCGAGTTGAGCAGGGCGGCGCCCGAGATGATCGCGGTGCCGTGCTGGTCGTCGTGGAAGACCGGGATCGACAGCTCCCGCTTGAGGGCCTCCTCGATCTCGAAGCACTCCGGTGCCTTGATGTCCTCGAGGTTGATGCCGCCGAAGGTCGGCTCGAGGAGCTTCACCGCACGGACGATCTCGGCCGGATCTCGAGAATCGATCTCGATGTCGAAGACGTCGACGTCGGCGAAGCGCTTGAACAGGACGCCCTTGCCCTCCATCACGGGCTTGCTGGCGAGCGCGCCGATGTCGCCGAGGCCGAGGACCGCGGTGCCGTTGGAGATGACGGCCACCAGATTGCCCTTGGCGGTGTAGCGGTACGCGTCCTCGGGCCGCCGCTGGATCTCGAGACAGGGAACGGCGACACCGGGCGTGTAGGCGAGCGAAAGATCGCGTTGGGTCACGCACGGCTTGCTGGGGATGACCTCGAGCTTCCCCTTGCGGCCGTGCTCGTGGTAGTCGAGTGCGTCTCGATCTCGGATCATCATGGTCAGTCTCCCGGGGCCTCGCCAGCCTCTTCGACAACCTGAATGGTCTGCAGGTAGAGAACGAGCTCGGTGATCTTGCGCCGGGCACGCGACTGGGCGCTCTCGTCGGCCGTGGTCGGCTCGGCGAGAGAGTGCTGGAAGACGTCGCCCCACACCGGCATCTCCTGTGCGCCGTGCCCGCGGACCTTCTTCGTGCCGTCGATCGCCACGGTCACCGCTTCGGTGGGGAACTCGCCGTCGTGGGTCGCCGCCAGCCTCGTCAGATCGCTCGGCTGCACGGTCA
>JAHEKO010000338.1 GCA_024638355.1 Acidobacteriota bacterium | reverse complement strand
GTAGCGCCCGGACCCGTGCCGGGCGACCGCGGTAGAGTTGCCGTCCACCGATGAAGATCGCGAAGATCTCCGCCTTTCAGGTCGACCTTCCCTTGCACGAGGGAAGCTACAAGTGGTCGGGGGGCAAGTCGGTCGAGGTCTTCGACTCGACGATCGTGCGAATCGAGACGGACGCGGGCGTCGTCGGGCACGGCGAGGTCTGCCCGCTCGGGCCCTTCTACCTGCCGGCGTATGCCGCCGGCGCTCGTACGGGGATCGCCGAGCTCGCACCCCATCTGATCGGTCGGGATGCGCTCGATCTGGAGCGGCTCAATCGCCGCATGGACGCCGCGCTCAAGGGCCATCCGTACGCGAAGTCGGCGCTCGACATGGCTGCCTGGGACATCCTCGGCAAGGTCTCGGGTCTGCCGGCCTGCACGCTCCTCGGCGGGCGATACGGCGACGCCTTTCCGCTCTACCGGGCGATCTCCCAGGAGTCGCCCGAGGCGATGGCGGGGAGAGTGGCGGGCTACCGCGCCGAGGGTTACCGGAAGTTCCAGCTCAAGGTGGGGGCCGACCCGCACACCGACATCGAGCGCATCCACGCCGTGTCGGCGGAGCTCGAGCGCGGCGACGTGCTCATCGCCGACGCCAACACCGGCTGGTTGATGCACGACGCGGCGCGCGTCGTGCGCGGCGTCCGCGACGTCGACGTCTATATCGAGCAGCCCTGCTCGAGCTACGAGGAGTGCCTCACCATCCGGCGGCGCACCGACCACCCGTTCGTGCTCGACGAGACGATCGACGGCATCCCCATCCTGCTGCGCGCTCACGCCGACGGCGCCATGGACGCGGTCAACATCAAGATCAGCAAGTTCGGCGGTCTGACGCGGGCACGACAGGCGCGTGACCTGTGCGCGGCGCTCGGCGTCGCCATGACCATCGAGGACAGCTGGGGTGGCGACATCACCACGGCGGCGATTGCCCACCTCGCCCACTCGACCCCGCCCGAGCTGCTGTTTACCGCCACCGACTTCAACAGCTACGTGACCGTCTCGACCGCCGAGGGGGCGCCGCAGCGCGAGAGCGGCCAGCTGGCCGCCTCGACCGCGCCCGGGCTCGGGATCACGCCGAGGGAGGAAGTGCTCGGCGAGCCGGTGCTGGAAGTCGGCTGAGCGGAACCCGCCGGGCAGATCGCGTCGGCTCGTCTCGTCTTTCTCGTTGAAGGGAGGCCAGGATGAAAGACGCCGGAGTCGAGATTCGCTACCACGAGCACTTCAAGCAGTACGTAGCCACCGATGCGAGCCTCAGCTATTGCAGCGGCCTCGGAAGGACCCCGAAGGAGGCGCTCTCGAACCTCGATCTCGCTAGGTGCCTCTGGTCCCCCCCGGACAGCGCACGACCTCCCCGCGTCGCCGAGTGAGCCGCGGTCGACTGCGCGGGATGTACGTCACGAAGGCGGTGTCGACCGACCGCCTCGACGTCCCGCCGAGTCGCACCAGTCGATCGCGGCCGCTATCTCCAGCGGTACTTCTTCCTGGAGGAAGTGCCCGGCGCCGGTCTCGGTCACCCGAGCACCCGGCAACAGCCTCTTCATGTGACCGAGCACGCGTCCGAGCACCGGATCGCGCTTGCCCCAGACGATGGCCCGGGGGCACTCGAGCGCGATGGCGAGCTCCTGAACTCGTTTCAGAGCCGGAACCGAGGGATGGTCGTGCGCATCGGGCACCATACGAGCCAAGGCCAGCGGCGCCACGCGGTCGGCGAAGCGGCGCAGCGGGTAGCGATAGGCGCGAGCCGTGACGCCGCGGATACTGCCGCGATCCCCCTGGGCGAGGTGGAGACCCCGCTGCGGGAAGCCGAGCCCGCGGAAGACCAGCGTGCTGACCACCGGCATGCGCGCGAAGCGGTGGAAGGTGGTTGGCCTGAACCCGGGTCGCGGCGGGCCCAGCACGGTGTTGAGGACGACCAGCCCGCCCAGCCGCTCCGGCTGGTCGACGAAGGCGCCGAGGCCTATCGGACCGCCCCAGTCCTGGACGACCAGAAGCACGTCTTCGAGGTCCAGCGTCTCGATCAGCGTCGCGAGCCAGCGCGTGTGGTGCTCGACTCGATGGGCGCCGGGGTCGCGCGGCTTGTCCGAGAAGCCGAGACCGACGAGGTCCGGCAGCACCACCCGGTAGCGGCGCTCCGGCAGCTCGGCGACGACCTTCCGATAGAGGAAGCCCCAGGTCGGATTGCCGTGAACCATGAGCAGCGGCCGACCCTCCCCGTGCTCCATGAAGTGCATCCGGTGCTCGCCGACCCGGAGTCGATAGCGGTCGAACGGGACGAGCGGCGCCAGCCAGTCCGGGAGCTCGGGTGGCCGCTCTCGATCCATTCCGGGCAGCCTAGCCGACGGGGATTCTGGATGCCGCAGCTCAGCTAACGGCGCTCTTCGTCGGCTTGACGAACGCCGAGCGCAGCATGACGAAAGCCGTGTACAACACCACCGCGGCCACCAGCCAACGAAGGCGCTCCACCGGCAGCGACTCGACGATGAAGGCGGCCATCAGCACCGCGGGCACGCCGCCGAGGGTCAACCCGAGCGCCGGGCGCAGGCTGTAGCGCCGCTTCTGGACGAACCGCGTGCTCGCCACCGGCATCAGGAAGGCGCACGAGCCCATCATGATCGGAAAGGCGACCTGCGGGTTCATGCCGAGCAGGCTCACCATGGTCATGATCGGAGCGTAGACGCCGATCCCCAACGTCCCCAGCGCCCCGAGCACGAAGTTCACCACGACCGCCAGAGCGAGCGCCCAGCCGGCGAGTCCGCGGGCCTCGCCACCGGCAGGGAAGAGCCCGAGGTTGGTCATGACGAAGAACCCGGCGGCAAGGAACAGGGCCACGGCAATGCCGATCTGGATCGGGCGCCGCGGCAAGCCGGCGACGATTCCCGCGCCGAGCCAGGCACCGACGACCGAAGCGGCGATCATGGCGACCAGAGTGACGAGATCGACCTGGATGATCGCCACGAAGATGAACGCCTGGGCGATGACCGGCGGGGTGTGGCCGACGTTGAGCGTTCCCGGAATGAGCTCGTCGGGAACGATCTTCCAGAGCTTGAAGAGCGACGTCGTCGGCGCGAACGAGCCGATGCCGAGAGTGTCGAAGAAGTTGGTGCCGAAGCCGATCGCGGTCTCGAGCGCCGACGGCTTGATCTCGAGCCCGGAGTCGGTCCGCCGGCGCTTCGACACGGAGCGCCACCAGATGACCACGAAGACCGCTCCCAGCACCCCGAGGGCGACGAGCAGAACGGTCTTCGCCTCCACTACCGGAGACGCCTGCTCGAGCCGGGAACGGCGTACGGCAGCCCCCGGGCAGCGACGGCCGGAGCCGCCATCGTTGGCGCTACGAGGATCGGCGCAGTTCGCATGCGGGCGAGCCTAGCAAGGGCGGCGCCCTCAGGCACCCTGGCCCATTCGTCGGGCGCGGCGGCGCCACCGCTCGCGCGCCTTCTCGGCCTCCGCTTCGCGGCTCTTGGGCGGCGCGGTCGACACCAGGCCGTCGAGCAGCCTACGGGTCGCGGCGGCCACCTCTTCGACCGCGCGCTCGAAGATCTCGGCGTTGGCTTGCGACGGCCGGGTGCTGCCGCTGATCTTGCGCACGTACTGGAGCGAGCTCGCCTGGATCTCCTCGTCGGTGGCCGGCGGCTCGAAGTTGTGGAGAGTTCGGATGTTGCGGCACATGGGCCGAGTCTACCTTCGGGCCCGGGGAGATCGATCTCGACGCCCGCCGCCGCTCGATGGCAGGGCGGCGGAGAGATCAGTCGCGGCTGTCGTGGCCGATCCACTCGACCAGGGTCGAGACCCCCATGCCGACGCCGACACAGAGAGTCGCCAGGCCGTAGTACGGAGCGGTCTCGGCGCTCGCCCGGCGCTTCATCTCATGGAGCAGGGTGACCAGGATCCGGGCGCCCGAGCAGCCGGTGGGATGGCCGAGAGCGATGGCTCCGCCGTTGACGTTGGTCAACTCGTGCTTCATGCCCAGCTGTCTCATGACGCCGAGCGCCTGCGCGGCGAACGCTTCGTTGAGCTCGATCAGACCGACGTCGTCGAGGGCGATCCCCACGCGCTCGAGGAGCTTGCGGGTCGCCGGCACCGGGCCGTAGCCCATCACGCCGGGATCGACGCCGGCCACCGCCGAGCCGATCCAGCGCGCCATCGGCCGCATGCCGAGCTCGGCGGCCTTGTCGCGGCTCATCACCAGGAGCGCCGCCGCGCCATCGTTGATTCCGCTCGCGCTCCCCGCGGTGACGGTGCCGTCTTTGCGAAAGGACGGCCGCAGCCTGGCGAGCGCGTCGAGGCTGGTGTCGAGGACGTAGCTGCCGTTCTCGCGCCGGTAGCGCGGATGCTCGTCGGTGTCGACGACCAGCGGCTCGCCACGCCGCTGGGGCACGGCGACTGGCGCGATCTCGTCGGCGAAGCGGCCGGCGTCGATCGCCGCGACCGCTCGCCGGTGGCTCTCGAGCGCGAAAGCGTCCTGCTCCTCGCGGGTGATCCCCATCTCCTGAGCGATGTTCTCGGCCGTTTCGCCCAGGCTGACGATCGGGTAGAGCTCGTCCATCCGCGGGTTGGGGTAGCGCCAGCCCACCGTCGTGTCCCACGC
>JAHEKO010000337.1 GCA_024638355.1 Acidobacteriota bacterium | reverse complement strand
CCGACGACCTGCATGCCGAAGTCGGCCAGGCAGGCGCCTGTCACCAGGCCCACGTATCCAGTTCCTACGACGCAGATCCTCATGGTCCTCTTTCTCGGTCTTCGACGCCCGTGGCGGTCAGCGGTTGTCCCGGTACCACTCGACGAAGCGCCGAATGCCTTCGTCTATCGAGACCTTCGGCGAGTAGCCGAGAACCCGCTCCGCCTTCGTCAGGTCGGCGTAGGTGATCGGTACGTCGCCGGGCTGCTCGGGCAGGTAGTCTATCCTCGGCTCACGCCCCAGCTCACGGCTGATCTTGCCGATCAGGTCGCTCAGGGTGGTGGTCTTGGAGCCGCCCAGATTGAGGATCTCGAAGCCGAGGGCCAGGTCGTGCGCCGCCACGATGCCGTCGACGATGTCGTCGACGTAGGTGTAGTCGCGCTGGCTGTCCCCGGCTCCGTAGAGCGGTACCTTTTCGCCGCGAGCGATCAGGTCGGTGAACTTGTGGATGGCCATTTCGGGTCGCTGGGCCGGCCCGTAGACGGTGAAGAAGCGCAGGCACGAGATGCGTAGCCCGTAGAGGTGATGGTAGTTGAAGCAGAGCAGCTCGCCGGCGCGCTTGGTGGTGGCGTACGGGCTGATCGGGGCAACGATATCGTCCTCTTCCGCGAAGGGGACCTTCTCGTTGATGCCGTAGACCGACGACGACGAGCCGAAGGTGAACACCCGCGGGCCGTGCTCGCGAGCCGCCTCGAGCAGGTGCAGCGTGCCGATGCAGTTCACCTCCTCGTAGAGGATCGGCTCGGCGAGGCTGGGGCGTACGCCGGCGCGCGCGGCCAGGTGTACGACGCCGTCGAAGCGGCTCTTGGCGAACAGGCCGTCGACCAGCGGGCGATCGCGGATGTCCCCCTCCACCACGGCGAGATCGCTCGTCGCTCCCAACCGGCGGAGGTTCTCCCGCTTGCACCGCGGATCGTAGAAGTCGTTGAAGTCGTCGAGGATCGTCACCCGATCGCCGCGCTCGAGCAGGCGGCGAGCCAGGTGGGAGCCGATGAACCCGGCACCACCTGTGACTAGGATATGGCTTGCCATCTCTCTCGATACTCCGACCGTGCCGGCCTAGTTTAGTCGCCCCCGCCGGTCCCGTCAGCCGTCGGCTCTGGCCGGCGCCTCCGCCGCGGCGTCTTCCAGCTCCTGCTCGGCGGCGATCTCGTCGCGGGTCTCCTTGCGGATCCCGGCCTTCTGCCGGTTGCGGATCGCCCAGCGCAGGAGGCTCGACTCGTTGATGCCGAGGACGATCTGGTCGACGGCTTCGTAGACCGAGGGATCGTTGATGATCTTGCCGAGCGTGCCGTCGCCCTCGTCGAGCTTCTCGGAGAGGCTGTTGAGGTTCTCGAGCAGCTCCCGGAGGTCGGTGGCGACCTTGTCGCCGTACGCTTCGTCGTTGACCAGCAGCGGAAGCAGGCCGCTGCCTTCGTTGAGGTCGTCGGCGAAGGCGCCGAGGCGCTCGGCGGTCGTCTCGAGGTTGGCGACGAGGTGGTCGAAACGCTCGCGGGTGGCGGGATCGTTGAGCAGCGCCGGCAGCATGCCGTCGCCGCTCTCGAGCTTGCCGAGCACCCCGTCGATGCGCTCGAGCGAGTTGCTCATGCCGGTCGCGAGGCCGTCGTCGGCGAGCAGCGCGCCGAGCGTTCCCTCGCCGCTCTCGACCCGGTCGAGGATGCGGCGCAGCGACTCGATCGACGCCAATACGGACGTCTTGGCGGAGGAGACGCCCTCGTCGTCGGTCAGCAGCTGCCCGACCAGGCCGCGGCCCTCCTCCATGTTGGTGAGAATCGTCCGCAGCGACACGGCGATGGCGACGACGTTGTCGACCAGGTCCTCGCCGGAGGCGATCAGCCGGTCGACGTCGGTCGCCGGGGCGGTCGGGATCTCGCCCCCCGAGGGAATCGCCGGGCTCGTCGGCGAGCCGGAGGAGATTTCCACGTACTTGTCGCCCAGCAGTCCGAGCGTCTTGATTCGGGCCTCGGAGTCCTCGCGTACCCGCGCGGCGTAGCGGCGATCGACCGAGATCCTGACGGTCAGCCGGATCTCGTCGACCTCCTGCGGCAGCACGACGTCTTCCACGCGGCCCACGGTCACCCCACTCAACTGGACCGGGTTCCCGTTCGCCAGACCTGCGACGTTCTCGAAGCGGACGGTGTAGGTGTTGGTCAGCGCGAAGAGGTTACGCCGCTCGCCGATCACGAAGACGGCCGCCCCGGCGACGGCGAGCGCCGCCAGGGTCAGCAGTCCGACTCGCAGCTCACGCGACATCGCGCTCGCTCTCGCGTCCGGCCAGGAAGTCGGCCAGGAGCCGGTCGTCGCTGGCTCGGGCATCGTCCCACGTACCGACGAAGCGGAAGCGCCCCTGGTCGAGGAAGGCGACGCGATCGGCAACCCGCCGCGCCAGGGCCAGGTCGTGGGTCACGACCACGGAGGTGACGCCCAGATCGCTTCGCGCTTGCTGGATCAGATGACCGATCGTGGCCGCGGTCATCGGGTCGAGGCCGGTGGTCGGCTCGTCGAACAGAACGACCTCGGGATCGAGAGCGAGCGACCGGGCGAGAGCGACCCGCTTCTTCATGCCGCCGGACAGGGCCGACGGCATCTTCTTTTCGATGCCCTCGAGCCGCACCGTCGCGAGCTTCCTGGCGACGATCGCCGAGATCTCCGCCGCGTCGAGCCTTTCGTGCTCGCGCAGCGGAAAGGCGATGTTGTCGAAGACGGTCATCGAGTCGAAGAGCGCGCCGCTCTGGAACAGCATGGCGACTCGCTTACGCACGCCCTGCAGCTCCCGTTCGCGCAGGCTGGAGATCTCGACGCCGTCGAAGACCACCGAGCCGCTGTCGGGCTTCTCGAGGCCGTTGAGCTGGCGCAAAGCGACGCTCTTGCCGCTCCCCGAGCAACCGAGAACGACGAGGCATTCGCCCGGGTGGATGTCGAAATCGAGGTCGATCAGGACCTGCCGATCCCGGTAGGCCTTGCACAGGCCGCGGACCACGAAGAGAGGCTGCGCGGTCATCAGAACACCAGGTAGAAGAGCTTGGTGAGGAAGAAGTCGGAAACCAGCACCATGATCGACGCCATCACAACGGTGTCGGTCGTCGCTCTTCCGACGCCGTCGGCCCCACCGCTGGCCGTGAGGCCATTGTAGCAGCCGATTATCGCGATGAAATATGCGAAAAAGAAGGACTTGCCGATGCCGCTGCCGATGTCTTGCAGGGTGATCGCGTCGAGCACGTCGTTGATGTAGAAGCCGGGCGTGAGGTGCAGCTGCGTCGCCGAGATGACCAGTCCGCCGAGGACTCCGAGCGCGTTGCCGATGATGGTCAAAGCGGGAAGCATGACCAGCGTGGCGATCAGCTTGGGCGCGACCAGCTTCTTCACCGGATCGGTGCCCATCGAGCGCAGCGCGTCGACCTGCTCGGTCACCTTCATGGTGCCGAGCTCGGCGGTCATCCCGGCGCCGATGCGGCCGCCGACGATCAGCGCGGTGAGAACCGGGCCGAGCTCGCGCACTACCGACTTCGATACCACCGTGCCGATGTAGTACTTGACCCCGAGCGACGGCAAGCTGTAGGCGGTCTGGAGCGCCAGCACCATGCCGGTGAAGGTCGTGGTGATCGCGGCGACGCCGAGAGAGCGCACGCCGATCTGCTCGGCCTCGCGAATCCAGAGCCCGAGCTCGAACGGCGGCCGGAGCATCGCCATGAAAGCGTCGCGGGTCAGCAGCGTGAGCCGTCCCACCGCCTCCGCGGCCTGGCGGGCGGCGCTCATCCGCCCTCGAGGCTCCGTCCTGCCGGATAGAATGCCGCCGCCGCCCGCGAGCTCATGGGGAGTGAGTCTAGCTCGTCCGCTCTCGCGCCCGCGGCTCCCGCGCGCCGTGACCAGCAGCTCGAATCGCCTCCGCTCCCGCCCGTCGGCCGCGTCGACCGTTCTCGCGACCGTCGCCGGCAACCTCTATCTGGTCGCCGGCACCCTGGTCTTCTCGGTGGTGGCCTTCCTGTTCTCCTGGCTCCCGCCGCGAGGATGGGTGGTCTCGCGCTGCGCGCGCGCGTGGAGCCGCGGCGTCCTGCTCGCCTCCGGCTGCCGCCTCGAGACCTCGTTCGTCGAAGCGCTCGACCGCGGCCGGAACTACATCTTCGTGGCCAATCACCAGAGCCTCTACGACATCCCGGCGCTGCTGGTGAGCGCGCCGGTGGATCTGAGGTTCATGGCCAAACGGAGCCTCTTCCAGATTCCCATCTTCGGTTGGGCTCTGCGCGCCGGCGGCTTCGTCAGCATCGACCGCGGCAGCAGCCGCCGCGCCCAGTCCGGCTTCAACAGCGCTCTACGTGCCTTGCGCGCGGGCGCCTCGTTTCTCGTCTTCCCCGAGGGCACGCGGTCGCTGGACGGCCGGCTGCTGCCGCTCAAGCGCGGCGGACTCCTGCTCGCCCTGCGCAGCGGCATCCCCATGGTGCCGGTCGGCATCCGGGGCACGCTGGGTATTCGCACCCGAGGCTCGTACCGGATCCGGCCCGGTCGCGCCATCGTCCGTTACGGCCGGCCGCTGGATCCGGCGGACTACGGGGTGCGGGCGATCGACCGGCTGGAGGCCGAGCTCCGC
>JAHEKO010000336.1 GCA_024638355.1 Acidobacteriota bacterium | reverse complement strand
TGCCGAGCAGCGTGCCGGCCGCTTCCGCCGCGGCGGCCTCGCGGTCGATGAAGGGAGCGTCCTCGGCGCAGGTCGCCGACAGGTACATGCCCTTGGCCAGCACCAGCTCCAGCGGCAGGTCGCGCTCGACGATCGCGGCGGTCATCGGTCCGTAGTCGCCGGCGGCGGCGCGCGTCACCACGTACGGCAGCCGGGCGGAGCTCTCGTAGCCGTAGAGCAGGCTGCGCAGACCCATGGCGAAGGCGCCGTAGGTCAGGGTCACCTCCTCCCGCACGAGGCCGAACAGCAGCGGGTTGGGCACCCGGGTCGTTACCGGCCCGGAGCGCAGCCGCTCGAGCACGCGCCGTAGATCCTGCCGCAGCCGGGGGTAGGCGGCCGAGCAGCGCTGGTCGGCAGCGCAATCGCCCAGCAGACGCTCCAGCGCGATCTCGGTGTCGCGCGCGAAGGTCGACGGCATTCGAAGATCGGTGGGCACGATGTCCGACAACGACGCCGTGCGCACCCGATCCGGATAGCGGCGCAGGTACTCGAGCGCCAGCCGGGTTCCGTAGGAGGTGCCCGACAGGTTGACGCGCTCGTAGCCCAGCGCGTCGCGTACCTCGTCGAGGTCGGCGGCCGCCGCCGTGGTCGTGTACCGCGCGAGATCGGCGCGCTTCTCGAGCCGCCGGCGGCAGGCGGCCATCGCCTCCCGATCGTAGGGGTCCTCCAGGTAGTGCTGCACGGAGAGAAGTGAGACGTAGCTGCCCGGGCCCCGCAAGAAGGTCGACGCCTCGAACGGATCCCCGCGAAATCCGACGCAGCTCAGCGGATTCGAGGCGCCGGTGCCGCGGATGTCCACGAAGACCAGATCCCGGTCGCGCTCGGTGTCCGGCTTGCGGCCGATCGAGAATCCGGCGATGGCGGCCTTGCCCACCCCCGGGCCGCCGTCGAGCAGGAACAGCGGATCGGGCCGCCGGTCGGGGCCGACGGCGGGGGCCACGACGACACGGATCGGGATGCGGCGGCCGGAGCGCGCCTCCCGATTCTCGAACACCTCGAGCTCGCCGCACTGCACGACGCGCGTCGACCCGAGCGGCTTGCACGGCCGGAGGGTCATGCCGCGGCCCGAGACGCCCGCGGTTCGTAGGCCGTCATGGCCGAGCACCGCGATCGGCTCGTACAAGACCCAGACGGCCAGCGGCAGCGCGAGGATCGCGAGGGGCGCGTAGAGGAACGTCCAGCGCGACCAGAAGAGGTGGCGCAGGAGCCTTCGTGCGGTGAAAGCCTCTCGCGGATCTCGGGCAAGGCGGGTCAACGCGTCTCCCTAGAGCGAGGCCGGGACGTACTCCGTCGGCGCGCCGGGCCCCACCGGCAGGCCCAGGACGAACACCCACAGGTAGAAGAGCAGCATCCAGCCTACGAGGAAAGCGATCGAGTAGGGCAGCATGGTCGCGATCATCGTGCCGATGCCCAGGTCGCGCTTGTACTTCGTTGCCACCGCCAGGATCAGGCCGAAGTAGCTCATCATCGGCGTGATCACGTTGGTCGAGGAGTCGCCGATGCGGTAGGCCGCCTGGATCACCTCGGGGCTGTAACCGATGGTCATCAGCATCGGCACGAAGATCGGCGCCGTCACGGCCCACTGCGCGCTGGCCGAGCCGAGCATCAGGTTGACGAAGCAGCACATCAGAATGAAGGGAGCGAACACCAGCGGATTGTCGAGCCGTAGCGCGACCAGGGCGTCCGCGCCCAGCACCGCCAGGATCTGCCCCAGACCCGAGTAGGCGAAGAAGGCGACGAACTGGGCCGCGAAGAAGACCAGGACGATGTACAGCCCCATGCTGCGCATCGCGGCCGCCATGGCGTCGATGACGTCGCGGTCGTTGCGCATCTTGCCGGTCACCCGGCCGTAGACGAAGCCGGGCACGACGAAGAAGACCAGGATCATGGTGACGACGCTGCGCAGCAGCGGGCGGAACGCCTCCGGCCCGGTGGCCGACGGGTCCGGGTTGCGCAACACACCCCAGCCGGGAAGCCCGTCGAGCAGTCCGGCGCCCGGAACGTTTGGTCCGGCCGCGAACACGATGCCCAGTACGACCGCCAGCGCGCTCAGGCCGGCGAAGATCAGGCCGCGCCGCTCCACGGGGCCGATCGACTTCATCTCGGCGCGCTCCTCGAGCTCGTCGGAGGCCTCGTCGTCGTCGTAGGGTCCGAGACGCGGCTCGACGATCCGCGCGGTGACGTACCAGCCCACTCCGGTGATCAGGAACACGCTGGCGATCATGAAGTACCAGTTGACCGCCGGGTGCACCTCGTAGGCCGGCTCGAGGATGCGCGCCGCCTCCTCGGTGATGCCGGCCAGCAGCGGATCGACCGTGCCGATCAGCAGGTTGGCCGAGTAGCCGCCCGACACGCCGGCGAACGCCGCCGCCATTCCCGCCAGCGGATGCCGGCCGAGAGAATGGTAGATCGCCATCGCCAGCGGGATCAGCACGACGTAGCCCATCTCGCTCGCCGTGTTGCTGAGCACGCCGGCGAACACGATCACGAACGTCACCAGGTTCTTCGGCGCGCCCAGCACCAGCGCGCGCACCGCCGTCGTCAGCAGCCCCGACCGCTCGGCGACGCCGACGCCCAGCAGCGCGACCAGCACGGTGCCGAGCGGCACGAAGCCGGTGAAGTTGGTCACCAGGCTCTGGAAGATCCAGCGCACGCCCTCGCCGGTCATCAGGCTGCGGACGTCGAACGTCTCGCCGCCGTGACCCGGCCGTGGGTCGGCGACCGAGAGACCGGCCGCCGCCCCGATCCCCGAAAGCACGACCACGCCGAGCGCGAACAGCGCGAACAGCGTCACCGGATGCGGCAGCAGGTTGCCCAGCCACTCGACGGTGGCCAGCAGACGCGCCAGGGCACGCCCGCCCCGGGCCTTGGCCTTACCGGCGCGCCGGCCCGAGTCGCGCGGTTGCGAGTGCGGTACCGAGCCCTCCGACGGGGCGGGAGGCTGCTCTTCGGGGCGCGGGTGGCCGCCGGGGGTGGGCTCCTTCGGGGTCGTAGAATCCATCGCGGGATCTTAGCCGCCCCGCGCGCTCTGGGCCCGTTGCCTGGTTGTGTCCTCCCGGCGCGCCGCGTAGTGTCGAGCCCACATGCGTCGCACGGCACTCCTCCTGGCGGTGATCGGCGCCCTCGGGGTCGTCGTGGCCGCCTCGGCGGCGGGTCTGCCGACGAGCGCGGCCGACGGCGCGGGAGAGACCCGCTACCTGGTGCTGATGCTGGTCTACGCCGGGGTCGCGCTCCTGTTCTCGTTTCTCTGCTCGGTCGCCGAGGCGGTGCTGCTGAGCGTCTCGCCCTCCTACATCGCCCACCTCCGGCGCAAGGGCAACCCCCTGGCCGGCCGCTTGCAGCGCATCAAGTCGAGTATCGACCGCTCGCTGGCCGCCATCCTGACCCTCAACACGATCGCTCACACGGTCGGGGCCGGCGGCGCCGGCGCCGAGGCCGCCGCCTACTTCGGCGAGCGCTGGGTGGGCGTGGCGATGGCGGTTCTGACCCTGCTGATCCTCTTTCTCTCGGAGATCGTGCCCAAGACCCTCGGCGCCGTGTACTGGCGGAGGCTGGCCGGGCCGACGGCCGCATTCGTGAGGATGCTCATCGTGACCCTCTATCCGCTCATCTGGGTCTCGGAGCTTCTCACCAAGCTGATCACCCGCGGCAGGAACGCCCACTCCTTCAGCCGCGAGGAGTTCGCGGCGCTCGCCGACGTCGGCGTGGAGCGCGGCCAGATCGAGGTCGAGGAGTCACGAATCGTCAGGAATCTCTTCCGCTTCCGCGAGTTGAAGGTCGACGCCATCATGACTCCCCGCACGGTGGTCTTCGCCCTCCAGCAGGACATGACCGTAGACGAGGCGCTCGCCGAGCACCCGGAACTTTCGTTCTCGCGAATCCCGATCTACGGCAAGAGCCGCGACGACGTGCGGGCCTTCGTGCTGAAGGTCGACGTGATGCGCGAAAAGCTCGCGGGCCGGGGCTCGCTGCCGCTTCGCGAGCTGGGGCGCGAGATCCAGGTCGTCACCGAGACCACCTCGCTCGAGGTCGTCTTCGAGCGTCTGCTCTCAGGCCAGATCCACCTGTTGCTGGTGCTCGACGAGTATGGCGGCACAGCCGGACTGGTGACGCTCGAGGACGTCGTCGAGACTCTCATCGGCACCGAGATCGTCGACGAGCTCGACGAGATCGACGATCTCCGCAAGCTCGCGCGGCAGATGTGGGAGGAGCGTCGCAAGAGGTCGGAGAAGGACGTGAAGTGACGAGCGCTCCGAGTACTAGACTGACGCGTTGATTCGACATGCGAAAGCACTTTCAGAGACTCCTCCAGCGCTTGCGCGGCGACACCCTCATCGACAAGGCCGCGCGCTTCGTCGCCTGCGAGATGGTCGAGGGCGACTACCTCGAGTTCGGCACCTTTGAGGGTCGATCCCTGATCGAGGCCTACAGGAGCCTCGAGCGGCAGTTTCGCGACCGCATCGCCCAGGAGACGGGCGGCGTCGACCTCGAAGAGTCGAGGCGCCGACGCCGGCGGATCTGGGACGAGATGCGCTTCTTCGGGTTCGATTCTTTCGAGGGGCTGCCGGCGCCGACCGGCGACGACACC
>JAHEKO010000335.1 GCA_024638355.1 Acidobacteriota bacterium | reverse complement strand
GCGGCCACGCGGGAAAAAGCGAAGTTGCCGTTGCTGTCGGTAAGGTCGGCCGCACCGGTCTCGTTGACGACCACGGCCACGCCGCCGACGCCGACGCCCGACTCGCGGCTCACCGTGCCGGCGATGCCGCCGCTGCCCTGAGCCAGCGCCAGTGAAGAGGTGAACAGACACGCGCACACCAGCGCCCCCGGGATTCCCCTGCCTTTCATAAGCTGCCTCCCGAACTTGTGAAACGGTTGTTGGACCGCGACATGATAGCAAGGAGCCGTTTCACCCTTCGGCTCCGCCGGGCAAGAGGCCGAGAGCTCCCTGTCGAACCGGCATCGAATCGGGACACTTCTTCGACTTCCCCGCGACGCGGCTGTAGACTTCCCGCGGAGACCTTCTAGGGCACGTGCCATCCAGAAAATATGTCGTGATGGGTGCCGGCGAGGTCGGCTTTCACCTCGCGCGCTCGCTCTCGAGGCAGGGGCACGACGTCACCGTCATCGAGGTCAATCCGGCGACCATCGAGAGGATCGAGGACGAGCTCGAGGTGCGGGTGGTGCGCGGCAACGGCTCGCGGCCGGCGGTGCTCGCGCGGGCGGAGGTCGGCAAATGCGACCTCTTCATGGCCGTCTCCTCGTCGGAGGAGGCGAACCTCACCGCCGCGCTGATCGCCAAACAGACCGGCGCCCAGCGCACGGTGGTGCGCATCAGCGAAGCGGAAGAGGTTATCCACGACCGCCGGCTCTACGAGGACCTGTTCGGCGTCGACCTGCTGCTCTCGACCGAGCTCCTCACGACCATAGAGATCCTCAACGAGATCCGCGGGCTCAACACCATGGCGGTGGAGTACCTGGCCGGCGGCAAGGTGCAGCTGCGCAAGATCGATCTCGACGAGGATTCGCCGCTCACCCAGCTGCCGCTGCACGACGTCGAGCTACCCGACGACAGCCTGGTGGTCGGCTTCTTCCATGGCGACTCGATGACCATCCCCTCCGCCGACCACCGCGCGGAGCCCGGAGACCAGGCGCTCGTGCTCGGCACCACCGAGGCGATCGGCAAGACGGAGCGCTTTCTCGCCAGCGCCCAGGTCGAGCTCGGCACCATCGTCATCGCCGGCGGCGGCTCGACCGCGAGAACCGTGGCCAAGGCGCTCGAGCCGTTCCGGGCCGACGTGCGGCTGATCGAGCAGGACCGCTCGGTGGCGAAGCAGCTGTCGCAGGAGTTTCCGCGCTACCAGATCATCCATGGCGACCCGTCGGAGCTCGCCCTGCTGAAGGCCGAGCGCGTCGATCGCGCCCGCACCTTCGCCGCGCTCTCGGCTCACGACGAGACCAATCTGATGGCGAGCCTGATGGCGCAAGAGCTCAGGGTGCCCCAGGTCCTCGCCCTGGTTCAGCGAGCCGAGACCTCGCACCTCTGGCGGCGGCTCGAGCTGCAGTCGGTCTTCTCCCCGCGCCAGCTCGCCTACCGCCGAATCAGGGAGTACATCGACAGCGACTACAGCGCCAACATCGTGTCGCTGACGCGCGGCGCGATGGTCGTGGAGCGGCGTCTGGCCGAAGCGAGTCCGGCGGCCGGCGTCACCCTCGCCGAGATAAAGCCGCCGGACGGCATGATCGTCGGCGCCGTGGCGCGCGGCGACCGAGTGTTCGTTCCGGGCGGCGACGACCGGCTGGAGGTCGGCGACCTCATCATTCTCTTCGTGCGCGAAGAAGAGGTCGCCACCATGCGGCTCCTCTTCCCCGGGCGCGAACGCGTGCTGAGCGGCGGCTGACCGTTGAACTTCCGACCCGCGTCTCGCTTTCTGGGCCGGCTCATCCTGCTCCTGGCGGCCACGGAGCTGGCGCCGGCCCTCTGCGCCCTGGCCTACGGAGAGATAGCCGACGCTCGGGCCTTCGCGATCTCGGCCATCCTCACCGGCGCCAGCGGTCTCGTGCTGATCCGCCTCGGCGGCAGCTCGGGCGAGCTCTACCGGCGCGAGGGGATCCTGATCGTCGTCGGCGGCTGGGTGCTGGCATCGGTGTTCGGCGCGGTGCCGTACATGACCACCGGCACCCTGCTCAGCCCGCTCGATGCCCTGTTCGAATCGGCCTCGGGGTTCACCACCACAGGCGCTTCGGTGATGACCGATATCGAGTCGGCGAGCCGCGCCGTCCTCTTCTGGCGCAGCTTCACCCAGTGGCTCGGCGGCATGGGGATCATCGTGCTGTTCGTGGCGCTCCTGCCCGAGCTCGGACCCGGCGCCCGCTTCCTCTACAAGCTGGAGGTTCCGGGGCCGTCGGCCGAGGCGCTGCAGCCGCGCATCCGCGAGACGGCGGCGATCCTGTGGAAGATCTACCTGCTGTTCACCGCGGTCGAGACCGGGCTGCTGATGCTGGTCGGGATGGACCTCTACGACGCCCTGACGCACACCTTCTCGACCATGTCGACCGGCGGCTTTTCGCCGCGCAACGCCTCGGTTGCGGCGTTCCAGTCGCCGCTGGTCGACGTGATCGTCATCTTCTTCATGATCTGCGCCGGCACCAACTTCTCCCTCTACTACCGGCTCAAGCAACGCGACGGTTGGAACCTGTTTCGCGACACCGAGTTCCGCCTGTACATCATCATCCTCGCCGTGGTGACGGTCGTCATCGGCTGGGACCTGCTCCGCTATCAGACCTATACGGAGCCGGCGCGAGCGGGGCTCGACAGCCTCTTCCAGGTGGTCTCGATCCTCACCACCACAGGCTTCGCGACGGCCGACTTCGATGGCTGGCCGGTGCTCAGCCGCGTGCTGTTGGTGGCGCTGATGTTCGTCGGCGGCTGCGCCGGGTCCACCTCGGGCTCGATGAAGGTCATGCGCATGGTGATCGGAATCAAGACCGCGCTGCGCGAGGTCAAGCTGATCTTCAATCCGAACGCCGTCATCTCGATCTTCGTGGGTCGCAAGCCGGTACCCGACTCGGTCGCACGCAGCGTGGCCGGCTTCTTCATCCTCTACCTCAGCACCTGGGGGCTGGGGTCCGTTCTACTGAGCGTCTCCGGACCCGACCTGGTGACCGCCGCCACCGCGGCCGCCGCCACCCTGGGCAACATCGGTCCCGGCCTGCGGGCGGTCGGGCCGACCATGAACTTCGCCCTGTTCGACGCCTGGGACAAGGCGCTGATGGTGCTCCTGATGCTGCTCGGCCGGTTGGAGATGTACGCCATCGCGGCGCTCTTCACCCGGTCCTTCTGGAAGCCCTGAGCGGCTCTCAGAGCTCGGCGCCGCTCGGCGCGAGCCCCATCTCCACCATGCGGTCGAAGAGCGCCTCGGCGTAGAGGCGGTGCGCGAGCGGCGTGGGATAGTCGCCGCCCACGAAGAAGGCCCGACGCCACGCCTTCTTCGTGGCCTGCTCGCCACTCGCGATCAGGTGGTCGTGAAATCGAGGCAGCGCATTCACCACGCTGAAGCCGAGACTCTCGGCGGCCGCGCGCACCGCGGCACGGTCGGCGCCATCGTCGCCGAGCATCACGACGATGACCGGCGCCTCGTGCTCGGCCGCCAGCTCGGCGAGGCGGCGAAGGGCGGCGACGACCGCCTCTCGGCCGGCCGGCGCGTCGAGGCCACCGGCCTGCTCGAGCAGCTCGCGGCTCGCCTTCGTGGCGCGCACCAGCTCGGGCGCTTCGGCGCGGCTCCGCCCACCCGAGATCGCGTCGATCAGATAGGAGGTCGGCGCGTCCTCGGCCGGCGGCGCGGCGCTCAAGAATCGTGGTGGCCCGACGTCGTCGCCGACGAAATGCACGACCACCAGATCGGGATCGAAGCCGGCCGCCCGGTGCTCGAACATTGCCACCTGCTGGTTGGTGTTGAAGCCGGGGGCCGCGAAGTTGAGAGCCTCGTAGCGACGCTCGCCGGCGGCCCCGAGCCGGCGCTCGAGGCGGTCGAGGAAGGTCTCGCCCTCCGCGACGCCGGTGCCGAACATCCGCTCGTCACCGAGGCCGACGATCCGAAATGCCTCGGACTCCTTCTCGATCTGGTGCTCCCGGCCGCGAAAGCCCAGCGCGTTGATCTCGACCCACCTCCCACCCAACATGCCTCGGGCGCCCGGCCGGAGCTCGTAGACGAGATCGTCGTGGCTGCTGGGCCGCAGCAGATCGAAGGCGCTCAGCTCCCCGCCGCGGCTCACGGCCGCGCCGGGCTCGGGGCTTCGGGCGGCGCGGATCCGCAGTCCGACCTCGGCGATCAGGAGGGCGCCCACCAGCGTCAGTACGGTCCAGACCAGCGCCTTCCCGCTCGAGCTCGATCTCATCCGCGTACGATCTTATTGAATCGCGGCCGGCAATCCCAACGCTGAGGTAGGGTGCGTCCGTGCCTCGGCTCGAGTGCAGCCGCGCCCTCCTTCTGCCCGGACCGCAGCCGCCCCTGTCGCACTTCGGAGCGACCCTGCTGAGACACACGTTGACCACCGGGATCCGCTATGCGCTGCACAGCCTCGGCGCTCCGATGCCGGCGCGGGCGCCCGTTCGCTTCATCGACCTGCGCCTCTATCTCGACCGCGACAAGCTCGCCGAGACGCTGTCCGGAGTGCCGGCCGCCGGCGCCCTGCTCGCCGCCTGGCTCGAGCCCGGCGGCGCGGGGCGACTTCCCGCCGACTCGGGCGCGGTGCGGGGCGCCGCGACCTTTCATCGCTGGCGGCTACGGCTGCGATTCGCTCGACGA
>JAHEKO010000334.1 GCA_024638355.1 Acidobacteriota bacterium | reverse complement strand
GCACGACGCCCTGCAAGCGGCGCTCGCCGAGCCGAGCGAGCGCACCCGCGACGTGGGCGGTACCGCCTCGACCACCGAGTTCACCGACGCGCTGGTGAGAAGGATCGACGCCGGGTAGAAGAATGACGGGGACGCTGTTCGAAGACCCGTCCGGCTCCGGCGAGCGCGCCCCGTCACCAAGCGACGCCCCGCTCGCCGACCGCATGCGCCCGCGCGACCTCGACGAGGTGGCCGGCCAACCGCAGGTGGTCGGCCCGGGGGCTTTCCTGCGCAGGGCGATCGAGGAAGACCGCGTGCCGTCGCTCATCTTCTGGGGGCCGCCGGGCTCGGGCAAGACGACGCTCGCCCGCATCGTGGCCGAGCGGACCTCCTCGCGCTTCCAGCCGTTCAGCGCCGTGGTCTCGGGCATCAAGGACGTCAAGCGGGTGATGGCGGACGCGGCCCGGCTGCGTCGGGCGCAGGGGCGGGGCACACTCCTCTTCGTCGACGAGATCCACCGCTTCAATCGCGCCCAGCAGGACGCCTTCCTGCCCTACGTCGAACGTGGCGACATCGTCCTGGTCGGCGCGACCACCGAGAATCCCTCGTTCGAGCTCAACGCGGCGCTCCTGTCGCGCTGCCGGGTGGTGGTGCTCGAAGAGCTCGGTACGGAGGAGCTGATCGGGCTGATGCGGCGCGCGCTCGCCGACCGCGAGCGGGGCCTGGGAGAGTCGGGCATCACGGTGAGCGGCGACGCCCTGGCGGCACTCGCCCAGCTCGCCTCGGGCGACGCCCGCCGGGCGCTCAATCTCCTCGAGCTGGCGGTCGAGGACGCGCGCGCCGGCGGGCTCGAGGAGCTCGACGAGGAGACCCTCGGCCGCGTGGTTCAGACCAAGGTGCTGCGCTACGACAAGTCGGGAGAGGAGCACTTCAACCTGATCTCGGCGCTGCACAAGTCTCTGCGCGAGAGCGACCCCGACGCCGCGATCTACTGGCTGGCCCGCATGCTGGCCGCGGGTGAGGATCCGCTCTATCTGGCGCGCCGCATGGTGCGCTTCGCCAGCGAAGACGTCGGGGTCGCCGACTCGCGGTCGCTCGAGGTCGCGCTGGCCGCCTGGGACGCCTTTCAGCGCCTGGGCAGTCCCGAAGGCGAGCTGGCGCTCGCCCAGGCGGCGATCCACCTGGCCCTGGCTCCCAAGAGCAACTCGGTCTACCGGGCCTGGGGTCGGGCGCGGAAGGCGATTCGCGAGCGGCCCGCCGAGCCGGTGCCGATGTCGATTCGCAACGCGCCGACCCGCCTGATGAAGGACGTCGGCTACGGACGCGGGTACGTCTACGCCCACGACACCGAGGACGGAGTGGGCGGCATCGACTGCCTGCCGGAGGCGCTCGCGGGGGAGCGCTTCTACCGGCCCACGGAACGCGGCGACGAGGTCGAGCTCGGCGAGCGGCTGGAGCGCTTCCGAGTCCTGCGCGGCCGCAGCTAGGCGACCGAGCCGCTCTGCTAGGATCCCGGCGGCAATACGTTCAGTTCAGGATCGCGGCGGAGGCGGGATGACGGAGCCCAAGTACACCGTTGGTATCGAGGAGGAGTACCAGATCATCGATCCCGAAACGCGGGAGCTGACCTCGTATGTCCAGGAGTTCCTCGACCAGGGCCAGGTGGTTCTGAGAGACCAGATCAAGCCCGAGTTCATGCAGTCGCAGGTCGAGGTCGGCTCGAAGATCTGCGCCGACATGCGGGAAGCGCGGGCCGAGGTCATCCGTCTGCGCTCGACCATCTGCACGCTCGCGAACGACAACGGTCTGGTCGTGGCCGCGGCCAGCACCCATCCGTTCTCGAGATGGAGCCGCCAGGAGATCACCGTCAAGGAGCGCTACGTCAAGCAGCTCGAAGAGATGGCCGACCTGGCCAAGCGTCTGCTGATCTTCGGCATGCACGTCCACATCGGAATCGAAGATCGGGATCTGCGCATCGACGTCATGGACCAGGCGCGCTACTTCCTGCCGCACCTGCTGGCACTGTCGACCAGCTCGCCCTTCTGGCACGGGCGCAACACCGGGCTCAAGTCGTACCGCTCGATCGTCTTCGAGAACCTGCCGCGCTCCGGGCCGCCGCCCGACTTCCACTCCTGGGGCGAATACGAGCGTTTCGTCGCGATCCTGGTGAAGACCGGCTGTATCGAAGACGGCACGCGCATCTGGTGGGACATCCGGCCCCATCCCAAGTTCCCGACGCTCGAGTTCCGGGTGACCGACATCTGCACCCGGGTCGACGAGGCGATCTGCGTGGCGGCCCTGATCCAGGCTCTGGTCGTCAAGTTGATCAAGTTGCGCCACAACAACCAGACCTGGCGCCGCTACCGGCATCATCTGATCACCGAGAACAAGTGGCGCGCGGTGCGCCGCGGGATCGAGGGCAAGCTCCTCGATTTCGGCCGACAGCAGGAGCTGCCGACCCGCGACCTGATCTCCGAGCTTCTGGACCTCGTCGACGACGTTCTCGACGATCTCGGCAGCCGCAAGGACGTCGAGTACGCCCAGACCATCATGAGCGAGGGCACGAGCGCCGACCGCCAGATCGCGACCTACGAGGAGACCGGCGATCTCAAGGCGGTCGTCGACCGCCTGGTCGTCGAGACGCGGGAAGGATGCGGGCTGGCTTTCTGAGCCGGAGAGTCGCGCGGTTTGAGTAGCCTCGGCGAGGCGGTTCAGAGAGCCAGCGACTGGCTCTGGGGCCCGCCGCTCCTCTTCGCCTTCCTCGGCATCGGCGTCTACCTGCTCTTCCGGCTGCGCTCGGTTCAGATCACCCAGTTCGTCCCCGCGCTGCGCGCGCTCGCGCGGCCCGGCACCGAGGCCGCCGATGGCGACATCAGCCCGTTCGCGGCGCTCATGACCGCGGTCGGCGGCATCGTGGGCAACGGCAATATCGCCGGCGTGGCGACGGCGATCACTACCGGCGGCCCGGGCGCGCTCTTCTGGATGTGGGTCTCGGGGGCGCTCGGCATGGGCACCATGTACGCCGAGTCGGTGCTCGGCGTGCGCTACCGCAAGCGCGGCGCCGACGGGCTCTTCGTCGGCGGACCGATGTACTACCTGCGCGATCGGCTCGGCTGGCCCAGGGTCGCGGCCTTCTTCGCCTTCGGCCTGGCGGTGAAGACGATGTTCGCCACCACGACGATTCAGAGCAACTCGATCTCCTACGTCGTCGCGGCCGAGCTCGGCTGGCGGCCGCTGGCGACCTGCGCGGTGATCGCGGTGCTGACCGGGGCCGCGGTGGTCGGCGGCGTGCGCTCGATCGCCACCGTTTCCGAGATCGTGGCGCCGCTCATGGGCGTCCTCTACCTGGCGGGGGCGGTGGCGGTGCTCTACGTCTTTCGGCACGAGCTCGCGCCGGCGGTCGAGCTGGTCGTCCGGCACGCCTTCAGCCCGATCGCCGCTACCGGCGGCTTTGTCGGCGCCGGCGTGCGCGAGGCCTTCCGCTTCGGCGTGGCGCGCGGCGTCTATTCGAACGAGGCGGGCACCGGCTCGGTACCCATCGCCCACGCCTCGGCCCGCACCGGCGATCCGGTGACCCAGGGCAAGGTCGCGATGCTGGGGGTCTTCCTCGACACCCTGGTGGTCTCGACCGCCACGGGCCTCGTGCTGATCGCCAGCGGCACGTGGAGCTCGGGGCTCGAGTCGGCCGCGGTCACGGCGAGCGCGTTCGCCGCCGGCCTGGGCGGCGCGGGAGGGACGATCGTCCTGGCCGCGTCGCTTCTGTTCGGGCTGACAACCCTCATCTCCTGGGCCTTCTACGGCGAGCAGTGCGCGGCCTACCTCTGGGGGCCGAGAGCGAGAAAGCCCTACCGCGTCCTCTACTGCCTGGCGATTCTCGGCGGCTCGCTCGCCGGCGCCAAGGCGATCTGGGCCTGGGGCGATCTGCTCAACGGCATCATGGCGGTCCCGAACCTGATCGCGCTCGCGGCCCTGAGTGGAGAGGTGGCGCGGATGCGGCTGCAGAGCGGTCGCCGTGCGGGATCTGCTTCGCGGCCGTCCGCCTGACGCCGGGCTAGCCTTCGACGGGCAGCCGATAGCAGGCCGCTTCCCTGTTGTTGCGCACCAGCAGCAGGTCGCCCGCGAGCGCGGGCGGGTTCCAGGTCTTGCCGTCGAGGACCTCGAGTCGCGCGAGCTCGCGGTGCTCGGCCGGGTTCGCCTCGACCAGCACCAGGTCGCCGTTCTCGGCCTGGATCAGCAGGAGGTCGCCGACCAGGATGAACTGGCCGTGGCCGTAGCGGCCGCGCTTCCAGAGGCGTTCGCCGGTCGCGGGATCGAGGGCGACGAGCACGCCGTCGTCGAGGCCGTAGACGACCCCTCGGTGGAGCACCATCGGCGCGAACTTCGACTTGAGCCGCGGCGACCGCCAGAGCTCCTCGACCTCGAAGGCGTCACCGGCGGGCACGAGCCGCAGCAGGCGGCTGCCTTGCCCGTAGCCGACCGAGACCAGCAGGAGATCTTCGCCCACCTGGAGCGGCGGAGTGACCTTCTCACCGCTCGGCTGGACCCAGGGCTCGGTCCACAGCAGCTCGCCGGTCGCGGGATCGTGACCGGCGACGCTGTTCTGGTTGAGGGTCAGGATCTGCTCGCGCCCGGCGACCTCGGCCACGATCGGCGTGGTGTAGGTGCCGGTGTCGGTACCGCCTCGCCAGCGGGGCTCGCCGCT
>JAHEKO010000333.1 GCA_024638355.1 Acidobacteriota bacterium | reverse complement strand
CCTCGGCCGCGGTGGTGTACCACTTGCGGCCGTTGATCACGTAGTCGTCGCCGTCGCGCGCCGCGGTGGTCGCCATCATCACCGGGTTCGACCCGGGCATGTCGGGCTCCGACATCGAGAAGCAGCTGCGGATCTTCCCCGCGACCAGGGGCCCGAGCCAGCGCTCCTTCTGCTCGTCGCTGCCGTGCCGGTGCAGCACCTCGACGTTGCCCGCATCCGGCGCGTGCATGCCGAAGACGTAGTGGCCGATCGGGGTCCGCCCGACCGCCTCCGAGATCAGCCCGAGATCGACCAGCCCGAGCCCCATGCCGCCCAGCTCCTCCGGATGGCCGGGGGCCCAGAGGCCGAGGTCGCGGACCTTGCCGCGCTTGGCCTCCAGCTCGGGGACGAGCTCGGTGAACGGCCGGGCCAGGAACGCCGGCTCGAGCGGCTGAAGCTCGGTCTCTACGAACTTGTCGATGGTGTCGAGGATGGCCTGGGTCCGGTCGCTCGGTTCGAAGTCCATGACGACCATTCTATGGAGGAGATTTCTCCGGCGCGCTACCCTCCGGGCCGGCGCCGTCGGAGTATCCTTCGCTTCGATGACGCGAGACGCGCTGGACCGGCCGGGAGCCGTCAGGGAGGGAGAGGAGCTGGACGCGACCGCGCTCGAGGCCTACCTGGAGGAGGCGCTGCCCGATCTCGACGGCCCGCTGACCATCGAGCAGTTCCCCAGCGGCTTCTCCAACCTGACCTACATGTTGCGCAAGGGCGAGCGCGAGCTCGTTCTGCGGCGGCCGCCGTTCGGCTCCAGGGTGCGCTCGGCGCACGACATGGGGCGTGAGTACCGGGTGCTCGCGGCGCTGGTCGAGGTCTATCCCAAGGTACCCCGGCCGCTCGCCTACTGCGACGACGAGTCGGTCCTCGGCGCGCCGTTCTATCTGATGGAGCGCGTATCGGGGGTGATCCTGCGGCCGCGGTTGCCGGCGCACCGCCATCCGGCGCCCGCCGAGATGACCCGCGTCGCCGGGGCGCTGGTCGACACCCTCGCCGAGCTTCACGCCGTCGACTACGCCGCGGCCGGGCTCGCCGACCTCGGCCGGCCCGAGGGCTACGCGCGGCGCCAGGTCGACGGCTGGACGAAGCGCTACGCGCGAGCCCGCACCGACCACATCCCGGAGATGGAGAAGGTAGCGGCCTGGCTCGACGACCGCGTTCCCGAACACTCCTCGGCCGCCCTCGTCCACAACGACTTCAAGTACGACAACCTGGTGCTCGATCGTGAAGACCTCGGCCGCGTGGTCGCCGTGCTCGACTGGGAGATGGCGACCCTCGGCGATCCCCTGATGGACCTCGGCACCTCGCTCGGCTACTGGGTCGATCCCGACGATCCGCCGGCGTTTCGCGCCCTCGAGCTGAGTCCCACGACGCTCCCCGGCAACCTCTCCCGCCTCGAGGTCGCCGAGCGCTACGCCGCTGCCTCGGGTCGAGCCGTCGACGACCTGACCTTCTACTACGTCTTCGGATTGTTCAAGATCGCGGTGATCATCCAGCAGATCTACTACCGCTACAAGGCCGGGCACACCCGGGACGAGCGTTTCGCCGGTCTCATCGACGGCGTACGCGCGGGCTCGGCCGTGGCGCTCGAGGCCGCGCGCCTGGGCCGCATCGACCGGCTCTTTTCGGGATAGATGCGCGCGCTCCCGGAATCGGTTCGCGAGGCCCTCGCCGTGCTCGAGAGCCGTGTCCAGTGCGACCTGCGCACCGACGACTACTCCCGCGTCTTCTACTCGACCGACGCCTCGATCTACCGGGTCGAGCCGTACGGCGTGCTGCTGCCGCGCACGCTGGAAGACGTTCACGCCGCCGTCGAGGTCGCCGCCGAGCACGGGCTGCCGCTCCTGCCCCGCACCTCGGGCTCGAGCCTCGCCGGCCAGGCGGTCAACGAGGCGCTGGTCATCGACATGTCGCGCTACCTCGATCGGGTCCTCGAGCTCGACACCGAGGCCAGGAGCGTGCGCGTTCAGCCCGGCATCGTGCTCGACGAGCTGAATCGCCGGCTCCGCCCGCACGGCCTCCAGTTCGGCCCCGACCCGGCCTCGAGCGATCGCGCGGCGATGGGCGGGATCGTCTCGAACAACTCGACCGGCGCCCACTCGATCCTCTACGGCATGACCGCCGATCACCTGCTCGAGATGAACGTGATCCTCGCCGACGGCGCGCGGGCACACTTCGGGCCGCTGGATCGCGACCAGGCCGCCGAGCGCGCCAAGCGCGGCGGCCTCGAGGGGGAGATCTACCATCACCTCGGCCACCTGCTCTCGGTCAAGGGCAACCGGCGGGCCATCCGCGAGGCCACCCCGCGCCACTGGCGGCGCTGCGGCGGCTACAACCTCGATCGCTTCGTCGACGGCGTCTCGTTCAACTACCCGCGCGACCCGCGCTTCAACCTGGCGCGCCTGGTGTGCGGCGCCGAGGGCACCCTGGCGGTGATCGAGGACCTCACCCTCAACCTGGTCCCGACGCCCGCCTTCACCGGCCTGGCGCTGCTTCATTTCGACAGCCTCGACGCGGCGCTCGAGGCGGTGCCGACCGTGCTCGAGGCCGATCCCTCGGCGGTCGAGCTCCTCGACCACATGGGGCTCACCCTCTGCCGCGGTGTGCCGCGCTACTCGCGCTTGCTCGACACCTTCGTCGACGGCGACCCGAACTGTCTCCTCGTGACCGAGTTCCACGCCCGCAACGAGATCGGTCTCACGGGGCGCATCGATCGGCTCGGCGGCATCCTGCGGCGGGCGCAGGTGCCCGTGGCCGGCCTGGTGCCGATCCTCGAGCCCGGCAAGCAGGCGGACGTGTGGACCGTGCGCAAGGTCGCCCTCGGCCTCCTGATGAGCATCAAGGGCGACCACAAGCCGATTCCCTTCATCGAGGACGCCGCGGTGCCGGTGGAGCACCTGGCCGAGTACGTCCGCCGGATCGAGGGCTTCTGCAGCGATCTCGGCACCGAGGTCGCCTACTACGCCCACGCCAGCGCCGGCTGCGTTCACATCCGGCCGCTGATCAACGCCAAGCTCGCCGCCGAGGTCGCCAAGCTTCCCGAGATTCTGGAGTTCTCGGTCGAGCTGCTCCGCGGCTACGGCGGCTCGCTGTCGAGCGAGCACGGCGACGGCCGCGCGCGCAGCTGGGCCAACGTGCGCTTCTTCGGCCCCAGGCTCTACCAGCTCTACAGCCAGGTGAAGCGGATCTTCGATCCCGAGAACCTGCTCAATCCGGGCAACGTCGTCGAGGGCCCGGCGATGACCGAGAACCTGAGATTCGGTGAGAGCTACCGCGCTCTCCAGCTCGACACCCGCCTCGACTTCGGCGCCGAGCGCGGCTTCGACCGGGCGATCGAGATGTGCAACGGCGCCGGCGTCTGCCGCAAGGCGACCGGCACCATGTGCCCCAGCTTCCAGGTGACCCGCGAAGAGGAGCACTCGACCCGCGGCCGCGCCAACGCTCTGCGCGCCGCGCTCTCCGGAGTCCTGCCGGCCGAGGAGCTCACCAGCCGCCGCATGCACGAGGTGATGGACCTGTGCATCGAATGCAAGGCGTGCAAGGCGGAGTGCCCGTCGTCGGTCGACATGGCGAAGATCAAGTTCGAGTTTCTGGCGCGCTACAACGCCGAGCACGGCATGCCGCTCCGCAGCCGCATCTTCGGCGGCTCGGCCCGGCTCGCGCGATGGGGAAGCGGCGCGCTCGCGCCGCTGACCAACCGGCTCCTCGGCAGCGGGCCGGCGCGGGCCGCCCTCGACCGGCTGGGCATCAGCAAGCGGCGGCCGTTGCCGGAGTACGCGCGCGAGCCCTTCGATCGGTGGTTTCGCGAGCGTGTGCCGGGCGGGCCGAGACCCAGCGGTAGGAGAGCGGATTCGATGGCCCCGGGAAGCGATGACTCAGGCGCCGCCGACGCGCCGAGCCCGGTGCGTGTCGCGCTCTTCAACGACACCTTCAACACCTACCACCACCCGCAAGTGGCCCGGGCCGCCGTCGAGCTGCTCGAGGCGGCCGGCTGCGCCGTCGAGCTCGCCGGCCACCGCTGCTGCGGCCGTCCGATGATCTCGAAGGGCCTGATCGAGCCCGCTCGCGAGGCCGCCCGCGAGACCGTCGAGCGCCTCGCGCCTCTGGCGGAAGCCGGGGTGCCGATCGTCGGGCTCGAGCCGAGCTGCATTCTGACCCTGCGGGACGAGTATCTCTACCTCCTGCCCGGCGACCCGAGAGCCCGCGCCGTGGCCGAGCGAGCCGTCACGCTGGAGGAGTACGTCGATCACCTCGGCCGTAGCGGAAGGCTCGACCTGGCCCTCACCGAGGAGCCGCGCGACGTCCTCCTCCACGCCCACTGCCACCAGAAGGCCCTCGTCGGTACCGGTCCGGCCTTGCGGATGCTCGGCCTCCCGCCGAACTACCGCGTGCGCGAGATCGACTCCGGCTGCTGCGGCATGGCCGGCTCCTTCGGCTACGAGTCGGAGCACTACTACCTCTCCGTCAAGATGGCCGAGCGCCGCCTGTGGCCGGCGGTGAAGGGAGCGAGTGACGAGACCCTCATCGTCGCTCCGGGCTTCAGCTGCCGACATCAGATCGAGCACGGCACGGGGAGAACGGCGCTGCATCCGGCGGAGGTTCTGCGGGACGCCCTGGCGTAGACGCCCGGCGCTCCTCGCCGCCCGGACCGGGTCGGGCGTGTCGGAT
>JAHEKO010000016.1:2048-19190 GCA_024638355.1 Acidobacteriota bacterium | reverse complement strand
CGAGGCCGGCGACGCGGTCGAGGATCGTGAGGCGCGCATGGAACAGCTCGCCGCGGAGATCGGCGCGCTCAAGCGCAACATCGGCCAGCTCCAGGAGCGAGTGGCGGCGCGCGAGAAGGAGCTCGAACGGATCAAGCGGATCGATCTGCTGACGCCGCCCTGATCCGTCGACTCTACGTCTCGAGCAGCGACTCGAATCTCTTCGCCAGGCGTGGGCCCGCGCCCTCGTCTTCGTGCTTGAAGAAGGCGAATACCTCCGACCACTCCCGATCGCGCGCCCGACGCGCCCACTCTTCGAGCTCGGAGTCCGAGTAGCTCTCGCGCCTCAATCTGAAGTATCCGAACGGTGCCGTGGCGACGAAGGGCGGGTCCTTGTCGGTGCCGGTATCGGCGATCACCAGGGCGACGCCGTGCTCGCGGAGCGCGGCGAAGATCTCGTCGTCGAACCACGACGGATCGCGGAACTCGAAGGCCGCCTGGAGCCCGGCGGGAAGGAGCTCGAGAAAGGCACGGAGGCGGTCCGCGTCCTTCTTCAGATACGGCGGCAGCTGAAAGAGCATCGGACCGCGGCGCTCGCCGAGGGCGGCGCTGGTCTCCAGAACGTACGAAAGCTCTTCCGCCGCTTCCGGTTTCAGTCTCTTGAAGTGGGTGATCCGGCGCGTCACCTTCAGCACGAAGCGGAAGTCATCCGGCACCTGCTCGGCCCAACTTTCGAGCACTTGCCGCTTTGGCATGCGATAGAAGGTGTTGTTGATCTCAACCGTTTTGAGCCGCTCGGCGTAGAAAGAAAGCATGCGGGGCGGCTTCATATCCTCCGGATAGAACGATCCGCACCACTCCTTGTAGGAATATCCGCTGGTCCCGACCAGAAAACGCATCCGACTGAATTGTAACCACCGAGGCGCACCGGGATCGCGCGAAGCTCAAAATCTGTGAACGCGACCACATACTTCGGCCTGTTTCTTGCGTATCTTCTAGTAGAGAGGCGAAACGAGGACGCCATCCGATGAGGACGCAACAGAGTTTCCAACAAACCGGCCGCGGCGAGCTCCACCGCCCGCTCCAGACGAAGCTGACCCTCGGCAGCCGCTGGGAAGGCCCCACGCTCCAGGAGTTCATGGACCGGGTCGAGCACGAGTTCGGCGCCTCCACCGACGTCATCGGCATGCTGCGCGCAGGTGCGAACGCCGACGACAGCCTCGCCCCCGCCGACGTCCGCGAGCTGTGCAGCCTGCTGGGCGTGCCGGCTGAAGACTTCGGGGTCTAGTCAGGCCTGCACCGGCGACACCGCTCGGCGCCGCGGTGCGACACGGCCTCAGGCTCGTGAGCCGACGCTCGCGTTGTACAGTTTGCCCTCGATGATCCCGCAAGAAGGCGTCATCAAGTTTCGGGCCGAACACACGCGGCGCGAGCTCGCGGCGCGCCGGGTGGGCGAGACCGCCTGCCGGCTGATCGCCTGGCGCGAGATCATGGCCCTCACCGGTCTGGTGGGACGCGACCCGCGGCGCTACGAGGGCGCCGCCTACGGCAACGTCAGCGCCCGGCTCGGTCCACCTTCCGCCGGCCTCGGACGCCGCTCGTTCCTGATCACCGGCACCCAGACATCGGACAAGCGCTGCCTCGGCCTCGACGACTTCGCCGTCGTCGAGCGCTTCGACTTCGCCCGCAACCGGGTGCGCAGCTACGGCCCGGCCGAGCCGTCTTCCGAATCGATGACCCACGGCGCGATCTATGACCTGGGGCCCCACATCCGCTGCGTCCTGCACGCCCACTCGCCGATCCTCTGGCGCCGGGCACGGCACCTGCGCCTCCCGACCACGGCGGAGCAGGTTCCCTACGGCACGCCCGAGATGGCCTACGAAGTCCAGCGCCTCTACCGCGAGACCGTGCTGCCCGAGCGGCCGATCCTGGCGATGGGCGGCCACGAGGACGGCATCGTCGTCTTCGGCCGCACGACCGAAGAGACCGGGCAGGTGCTGCTCAAGTGGCTGGCGCGCGCCTACGAGCTGGAGTGCGCGGCCGGCGACGTCAACCTCTGCTCGCTCTAGCCCGGAAGACGAAGAGGCTGGCCAGCGTCACCATGTAGGGCAGCGACTCGGTGAGCTGCGACGGCAGCATCAGCCCCTGCAGACGGAAGCCGAGCGACTCCGTGAAGCCGAAGAGCAGGCAGGCTCCCAGAACGCCGAGCGGGTGAGCTCGGCCGAACATCACCGCCACCACCGCGATCCAGCCCCGGCCCGCGCTCATGTTCTCGACGAAGAGGGTGACGTTGCCGAGGGAGAGCTGTGCTCCCGCCAGCCCGCACAGCGCGCCCGAGGCGAGGATGGCGCCGTAGCGCAGCCGATCGACGCCGACACCCAGGGTCATGGCCGCCTCGGCGTGCTCACCGACGCCGCGTAATCTCAGACCGATCACGTGCCGAAACAGGAGGAGCTGGATCGCCGCCGTTGCCGCGAGCGCCAGATAGACGATCGAGCTGTGGCCCGACAGCAGCGGTCCGAGAAACGGCAGCGCCTCGACACCCGGAAGCCGATGAATGGGCAGCCCGACGACGGCAGGATCCTGGAACGCGCCCTTGACGCCGAAGATCGAGCGCAGCAGGTAGACCGTCAGACCGGAAGCCAAGAGGTTGATCGCAATGCCGATCACGATCTCGTTGCCGCGCAGGGTCACCGCGAAGAGAGCGAGGAGCGCCGCCAGAGCGAGGCCGGCCAGAACGGCGACGCCGACGCCGGCGAGGGCGCCGCCGCCGAAGTAGCTGCCGACGACCGCCCCGAAGGCGCCGGCCAGCATCAATCCCTCGAGCCCGATGTTGAACACGCCGGCCCTCTCGCACAGCAGGCCGCCGAGCGCCGCGAGCAGGATCGGGGTCGCGAACCGCGGCAGAGAACCGAGCAGCGTCGCGTCGAAGAGGCCGAGCAGATCCATCAGCCGGTCCCCTCCCGCTCGCCGCCACCGAAGCCGAAGCGCGCCTGGGCGGCCACGAAGAGGATGATCAGGGCCTGCAGCACGCGCGACAGCTCGCGCGGCACCTCGGTCGCCCTTTCCATCCCGAAACCACCGGTCTGGACCGCGGCGAAGAAGAGGCCCGCGACCAGCACCCCGAGCGGCCGCGAGCCGCAGAGCAGGGCGACCATCAGGCCGGTCCAGGCCCAGAGCGGATCGGTGAGCGAGCCGTCGATGAAGCGGTGGTGGACCCCCAGCACCTGGACGGCGCCCACCAGTCCGGCGAGCGCGCCGCTCGAAAACATCACGCCGTAGCCGAGCCGGTCGAGATCGACGCCGCCGGCGCGGGCGAAGCGGGCGTTGAGGCCCGCCATCCGCATGCGGTAGCCCACGCGCGTGCGCCGCACCACGAAGGCGGCGGCGAGAACCGTCGCCGCGACCACCAGGACGCCGAGGTGGAGCCGCCCGCCGGCACCGAGCCGCGCGAGCTCGACCCCGCCGGCGATGCGCTCGGTCTGAGGCAGTCCCGAGCCGACGTCGCGCAGCGGATGATTCACCAGGTAGGAGGCGAACAGCCGCGCCGGGTAGTTCATCAACAGCGTGCTGACGAGCAGCGGTACCCGGAAGCGGATCTCGAAGAAGGCCGCGGCGAGCGCCCACAAGCCGCCGGCGAGCAAGGCGGCGAGAGTCGCCAGCAGGGCGGTCAGCAGGCCGCCTCCCGGCAGCGCCAGGGCCACCACCGCGCCGGCGAGGCCGCCCAGCACCAGCTGGCCCTCGCCCCCCAGGTTGAAGAAGCCGGCGCGGAAAGCGACCGCGGCGGCCAGCCCCATGCCGACGATCGGCGCGGCCCGCAGCAAGGTGGCCAGGAGATTGCCCAACCCGCGGCCGCCGAGAGCGCCGGTGATCATGGCGCCGTAGGCGGCCAGGGGATCGTGACCGGTGGCCACCATGAAGAGCGCGCCGGCCGCCACCGCGCCGCCGACCGCGACGAGCGGCCCCTCGAGCCCGGCGAGCGCCGTCCGCCAGGGCCTCACGCGGCGCCCGCCATGAGCAGCCCGAGGCGCTCCTCGCTCGCGTTGTCGCGCTCCAGCTCGCCGACCAGCCGACCGCCGTACATCACGACGATGCGATCCGCCAGCGTCATCAGCTCGTTCAGCTCGGACGAGATCAAGAGCACCGCGCCCCCCGCGGCGCTGAAGTCGCCGAGTGCTCGATGGATCACCTCGATCGACGACAGGTCGACGCCGCGCGTCGGCTGCTCGACGACGAGCAGCCGTGCGTCGCGCAGCAGCTCGCGCCCCACCACCAGCTTCTGGCGGTTGCCTCCCGAGAGGGTCGCCGCAGGATCGCGCACGTGGCTCACCTGAATCGCGTAGCGCTCGACCACGCCGCGCGCCCGGGCGTCGATCGCCTCGGCGTCGAGCACGCCGCGCGGGGCGAGCCGCGGCTCGCCCTCGAAGCCCATCAGCAGGTTCTCGGCGACGCTCGCCGCGACCGCCAGTCCGGTGCCGTCGCGGTCCTCGGGCACGTAGGCGAGCCCCGCACGACGCCGCAGGGCGATCGGCGCGTGCGTCAGGTCGGCGCCGCCGATCAGAACGCGCCCGGCGGCCGGCGGGCGCAGGCCGGCGACCGCCTCGGCGAGCTCGCTCTGGCCGTTGCCCGCCACACCCGCTACGCCGACGATCTCTCCGGATCGAACCGTGAGATCGAGGCCGTGAAGGGCCGACCGGCCGTGGCGGCCACGCACCTCGAGCGACTCCACGCCGAGCACCGTCGCGCCGAGCTCGTGCACCGGAACCTGGGGAGCGACCACCTTCTTGCCGACCATCAACCGCGACAGCTCGTCGGCCGTGGTGCGCGCGGTCTCCACCGTTCCGGTCACGCGGCCGCCGCGCAGCACGGTCGCCCGATGGCACAGCTCCAGCACCTCGCGCAGCTTGTGCGAGATGAAGACGACGGCGGCACCCTCGGCGGCGAGGCGGCGCAGCACCTCGAAGAGCGCCGACTGCTCCCCCGGCGTCAGCACCGCCGTCGGCTCGTCCAGGATGAGGATCTCCGCCCGCCGGTAGAGCGCCTTGAGGATCTCCACGCGCTGGCGGACGCCGACGGGTAGCCGGCCCACCCGGCTGTCCGGATCGACCTCGAGCCCGTAGCGCTCCGCCAGCCGGGCGACCCGACGCCTCGCCGCCGCGAGGTCGAAGACGCCTCCCCTGGCGGGCTCCGAGCCGAAGACGACGTTCTCGGCGACCGTCAGCGAATCGAACAGCATGAAGTGCTGGTGCACCATGCCGAGGCCGGCTCGAATCGCGTCGAGCGGCGAGTCGAATCGCCGCGTGCGCCCGGCGACCCGAATCGTGCCGCCGTCGGGCCGGTGCATGCCGTAGAGCACTCCCATCAGGGTCGTCTTGCCGGCGCCGTTCTCCCCCACCAGCCCACGGATCTCTCCCGCCGCGACCCTCAGGTCGACCGCGTCGTTGGCGATGACGGCGCCGAAGCGCTTGGTGATTCCCTCGAGCTCGAACGCCGGAGCCGCGAGCCCGGCCGCCACCTACAAGATCCCCATCGGATCGTCGATACCGATCTCGCCGGCCTCGATGCGCCGCGCCAGGTCGCGCAGCCGCTCGATGACCTCGGGATGCTCGAGGATCAGGCACTGGCTGTCGGCCGGAGGATTCTCCTCCAGCGCCGTCAGGCTCACGCCGCCGTTGCCCAGGCCGTAGACCAGCCGGCTCTCGGCGCTGCCGTCGAGGATCGCCGTCGCCGCCTCGACGATCACGCGGTCCACTCGCTTCATCATGTTGTCGACGATCCGGCCCGGTGCCGCCGGGCACTGATCGACGTCGATGCCGAAGGCGAAGAAGCCGCGCTCCGCGGCCGCCTCGAAGACGCCGAGATTGCCCGCCGCGGCCGCCGTGTAGATGGAGTCGATCCCCGCCGCCGCCAGCGCCAGCGCCTGCTCCTTGGCACGTACCGGATCGGCGAACGGATTCTCACCGCCGACCCAGCGAATCTCGATCTCGGCGTCGGGCCGAACGTGCCGGGCGCCGGCGGCGAAGCCGTCGGTGTAGCGATGCAGGAATGGGATGTCGGCGACGCCGATGGCGCCGAGCTTGCCCGACTCGCTGAGCATCGCCGCGGCCGCGCCGATCAGGAACGAGCCGTCGAATTCGCGGAAGAGAGCACAGTGGACGTTGGCCGGCGGCTCGTCGATGCACTGGTCGACGATCAGGAACTCGACGTCGGGAGCGGCGGCGGCGACCCGCGGCACGAGATCGTTGAACTCGAAGCCGAGCAGCACGATCAGATCGGCCCCCTCGGCGACCGCCGCGCGCAGGTTCTCCTCCCGCGTCATCGGGTCTTCGCTCTCGAGCACCAGCGCCTCGGCGCCGAATCGCTCGGCCGCCGCCTCGATTCCAGTCTGGCCCATGGTCAGGAAAGGATTCACGCCGAGCGGGTCGGGCGAGACGAACACGAACTTGAGACCGGGCTCGGCACCGCTCTCGGGCGTCGGCTCGCCGCCACAACCGGTCAGGAGCAGCACCAGCGCGAGGCCGGGCGCCCATCGTTGCGGAGATCTCACTCCGGCTCCGGCGCGAAGCTGGCCAGCACCTCGAGCGACAGCCGCAGCATGCGGTCGACGCCCTCCGCGACCACCGGCCTGTAGGGGTCGTACTCGCTCATGTCCACGGCCGCCTTGCTCGGATTGCCGTCGACGACCAGGAGACCGCCCGCGCGGATGCCGTGGAGCGCGGCGATCACATACAGCGCGGCGAGCTCCATCTCGACCGCCAGCACGCCGGCGGCCTGCCACTCGCTGAAATCCTGGCCCAGCACCCTGGATGGATAGAAGAGATCCGAGGTCAGCACGATGCCGGTGCGGACGGCCTCGCCCCTCGACTCGGCGGCGGCGCGCAGCGCCAGCGTGAGATCGAGGTCCGCCACGGCGGGGAACGCCGCCGGCACCAGCCTCGGCGTCAGGCCGTCGTCGCGGACCGCCGCCGTCGCCACGATCAGCTCGCCGTCGGCGATCTCGTCGCGCAGCGCGCCACACGAGCCGGCGCGGAGGATCGTGCGGGCGCCGGCGCGGGCCAGCTCTTCGAAACAGACCCCGGCGCCGGCGCAACCGACACCGTGCGAGCAGATCGTCAGCCGCCGGCCGCCGAACGAGCCGGTGTAGGTCGCGTACTCGCGGTTCGCGGCCACCCGCTCGGCGCCGGTGAGAATCGAGGCCGCGCGCTCGGCGCGCGCCGGGTCGCCGACAACCAGGGCGGCCGGCGCGACATCCTCCGGCCTTACGCGCAGCAACGGCAGTCGCTCGTCCTTCGTCAACGCCGCGCGAGTATATTCGCTGCGTGCGGATCGTCTCGCTCTGCCCGAGCCTCACCGAGCTCGTGTTCGACCTCGACCGGGGAGGCGACCTCGTCGGGGTGACCCGCTATTGCGTGCACCCCGCCGCGGGAGTCGCGGCGGTCGAGAAGGTCGGCGGCACCAAGGACCCGTGCGTCGAGCGCATCGTCGAGCTCGCTCCCGACCTGATCCTGATGAACCGCGAGGAGAACCGGGCCGAAGACGCCGCAGCCCTGCGGGCCGCCGGCCTGAGCTGCCACGTCTCGATGCCGCGCACGATCGACGAGACCGCAGCGATGGTGCGCTCGATCGGCGGCGCGCTCGAGCGCGGCCGCGAGGCCGAGCGGATCGCCGGCGAGATCGAGAGCCGGGCGCGGGCCGCGCGGGCGGCGGCGAGCGGCCGACCGCCGGTGCGCTTCGCCTATCTGATCTGGCGCAAGCCGTGGATGACGGTCAACGCCGACACCTTCGCCGACGCCGTGCTGTCGCTCGCCGGCGGTGTCAACCTGTTCGCCGAGCGGAGTGAGCGTTATCCGGCGGTCGACCCGCGCGAGCTCGCGGCCGGCGCTCCCGACCTGGTGCTGCTCGCTACCGAGCCCTTCCCGTTCACCGAGCGCCATGTCGACGAGCTCGCCGAGCTCACCGGCCTCGACCGCGAGCGCTTCCGCATCGCCGACGGCGAGTACCTCTCCTGGCACGGCTCGCGCACTCCGGCCGGCATCGACTACGCCGCCGCGCTGATCGCGAGCGCCACGGCCGCCGAGCTCTGATCCCCAGCGAAATCCCGGCGTTGCGGCCGTCTCAAGGGATGGAGAGACGGTTTCTCGAGCCGTCGGGACGATTCGTCTCGGCAAGCCGGTCGCCGTCGCAATAGTCCACCCGTAGCGCAGCCAGGAGCCTTCTCATGCCCAGACCATTCACCCGCCTCACCGTCGACGAGTTCGCCGACCTCCTCGACCGATTCCCGTTCACCCGCCGTATCACGGCGGTGCATCTCCACCACACCTGGCGGCCCCGGCAGGTCGACTACCGCGGCCTGGCGACCATCGAGGGAATGTGGCGATTTCACACCCAGGAGAACAACTGGAGCGACATCGCCCAGCACCTGACGATCGACCCGGAGGGCGGCATCTGGACCGGACGCAGCTTCAACCGGCCGCCGGTGAGCGCCAAGGGCTTCAACGGCGTCTCCAGCCACGGCCCCTTCATGATCGAGATGATCGGCGATTTCGACGAGGGCCGGGAGAGCTTCGCCGACGCCCAGAAGGAGACCGCGCTGCGCGTGCTCGCGCTGCTCCACATCCGGCACGGGCTGCACCCGGAGACGCTCTGCTTCCACAACCACATGTCGGGCAAGACCTGTCCCGGCAGCTCGATCGCGCACGACGACCTGGTCGCGGAGCTCGAGGCCGAGATCGAGCAGGTGGCGAGCGCACCGCGGCGGGCACCGCGCGCCCTCCCCTTCGGCGCCGGTATGACCGAAACGGCCCAGCGTACGGAATCGATCACGCGTGCGCTCCTCGCCGGTGACAGCCTGCCGGACGACCCGGCCGACGCCGAGCTGCCCGAGGACGCGCCGCTCGGCGGCGGCGCGCGCGGCGGCGGCAAGATCGAGCTGACGGCCGAGATCCTCGACGCCTTGCGACCGCACATCATCAACCTCAGGCAGGGCGACTTCTCCAGCGGCGGCCACGTCGAAACCAGCAAGGAGGACGTGGATGCGCTGGTGCACGAGCACCTCAAGAGCTGGTACGAGGAGCACGGCAACCTGCAGCTGATGCTCTACGCCCACGGCGGCCTGACCTCCGAGAGGAGCGCGCTCACCTACGCCCACCAGAGCTTCGAGTTCTGGAAGGACAACGGCGTCTACCCGATCTTCTTCATCTGGGAGACGGGCCTCATCGAGACCCTCGGCCAGATGATCCGGGGCGCCCAGGAGAGAGCCGGCGCCCGGCGCGACCTTTTCGACTTCACCACCGATCCGGTGATCGAGAACCTGGTGCGCGCCCTCGGCGGGGTAGTGGTCTGGGGCGGCATGAAGCGCTCGGCCGAGCGCGCCGGCGACGACGACGGCGGCGGCACCTACTTCGTCGAGCAGCTGCGCAAGTTCAGCAAGGCGCTGGACCCCAAGCCGGGACCGAAGCTCGGCATCCACGCCCTCGGGCACAGCGCGGGGTCGATCTTCCACTCCCATCTCCTGCCGCAGCTGTTCAAGGCCAACGGCCCCAGCCTCCGGTCGCTCCACTTCCTGGCGCCGGCGGTCACCGTCGACCTGTTCAAGAACAAGCTCTCATCACATGTTGGCGGCCGCAAGAAGATCCGCCAGATGGTCATCTACACGATGCGCAAGAAGCTCGAGCGCGACGACAACGTGATCAAGATCTACCGCAAGTCGCTGCTTTACATGATCCACCGCGTGCTCGAGCCCGAGCGCATGACTCCGATCCTCGGACTGGAGAAGTCGCTGCGCCGGGACCGCGAAATGAACGAGCTCTTCGGGCTCGCCGGATCCGCGGGCGGCGGCGGAGAGGTCGTCTGGTCGATCACCGACGGCGATTCGGGACTTCACGCCAGCCGCAGCAGGAGCCACGGCGGCTTCAATAACGACCCGCCGACCATGAACAGCGTTCTGCGGCGAGTGCTGGGACTGAGTGACGAGGACGAGATCCACGACTTCAAGGAATACCCGGCTGCCGAGGATGGCGCCCGCGGGCTGGGCGAGGAGTCGCTCGCCGACCTGCTCGATCCGGAGGCGCTCGCCGCGCTCGACATCGACGAGACCGAGCCGATCGCGTCGCCGGCGGTGACGGTCGCCGGGCCGCCCTCCGCGCTTGCTTCGGCTCCCCAGGCCGGCGCCGCGCCGGCGCTGCGCGTGACTCCGTCCGGCCGGCGCCGGGCCCTCTGCGTCGGCATCAACGACTATCCGAGCGCGCCGCTCGCCGGCTGCGTCAACGACTCGCGCACCTGGGCGGACGCATTCCGCGGCCAGGGGTTCGAGGTGACCTCGCTGACCGACGGCGAGGCCACGCGGGACGCGATCCTCGGCCAGCTCGAAAGCCTGGTCCAGACGAGCCGCGCGGGCGACGTCGCGCTCTTCCAGTACGCCGGCCACGGCACCCAGCTGCCCGACCTCAACAAAGACGAGGAGGACGGTCAGGACGAGGCGTTCGTGCCTCACGACTACGAGGGCGGCGGGTTCCTTCTCGACGACGACCTGGGCAAGGTCTGGGACGCCATCCCCGCCGGCGTCAACGTCACGACCTTCATCGACTGCTGCCATTCGGGCACCCTCAACCGGGTAGCGCCGGGAGGGGATCTCCGCGCCGCGCTTCACCGCGGTCCGGTCCGGTCGCGCTTCCTGCCGGTCTCGAGCGAGATGAACGAGGCGCACCGCGTGTTCCGCAGCCGGCTCGGCCTCGCGGCGCCCCGCGACGAGCGCGTCAAGCGCGAGGTGCACTTCGGCGCCTGCCAGGACTACCAGTCGGCCTGGGAGTCGAACGGCAAGGGCGACTTCACCACCGCGGCGGCGCCGCTCCTGGCGCAGGCGGTAGCCGGCGGCTGGACCCATGCGCAGCTCGAGGCGCGCATCGAAGCCGCCTTCGCCGGCAATCCGCGACAGCTGCCGCACCTGGTGGTGAGCGAAGCGCGTCGCAACGACGCAGTGCTGGCGTCCACCGCAACCGCGGCGGCCCCGCCGAGCGCGCCCACGGCGGCAGATCCGGCACAGCTTCAACAGCTGATGCAGCAGCTCGTGGAGCTGCTCTCCGGCAGGTAGCGGGAAACGGCGGGGTGATGCAGATCCAGCCCGGCAGCGACTACCAGGAAGAGCCCCTCTTCCGCGCCACCCGCGGCTTTTCGCTCGGTCCGGGCCTGGTGCGGGCCGTGCAGCGGACCTATGAGCGCAAGCCCGGCGAACCCCTCTCGCGGCGCTTGAGGATCTTCACCCGCGATCCCGCCGAGTCGCTGCTCGAAGGCGCAGTCAACACGGTGAACGTGCCCTACGAGCCGCTCGAAACGGGGCCCAGGGGGCGAACCTTCGAGGTGGGCTCCCGCGACTTCACCGCGAACGTGAGCTATCGCCGGGTCGACCTCGACGATCCGCACGTGCTGCTCACCGACGGCCGCGATCCCTCGCCCAGCGACCCTTGCTTTCAGCAGCAGATGGTTTACGCAGTCGCCTCGCTGGTCTACGAGACGTTCCGGCGCGCGCTCGGCCGCGATCCCCAATGGGGCTTCCGGCGCCAGGACGATGCCGGCCGGCTGCGGCTCTACCCCCACGCCAGCCAGATGCAGAACGCCTTCTATGACAGCGTCGAGGGCGCCATCTACTTCGGCTACTACGAGGCGAGCGACGCCCCGCGCGGCCGCAACCTGCCGAGCGGCGTGGTCTTCACCTCGCTGTCGCACGACATCATCGTGCACGAGATGACGCACGCCCTGCTCGACGGCTTGCGGCCGCGATTCAACCAGCCGAGCGGCAGCGACGTGGCAGCGTTCCACGAGGGCTTCGCCGACATGATGGCGATCTTCCACCACTTCAGCCATCGCGTCGTGGTCGAGAAGGCGCTGCAGAAGCGGCGGGGCCGGCTGACCTCCGAGATCCTGGTCGACCTGGCCCGCCAGTTCGGCCAGACGACTCGCGCCGGGCGCTCGCACACCGCGCTGAGATCGGCGATTGACGACGACGTCGCCGGCGAGCCGCGGCGCTACCGCCCCGGCCTCGCGGCGCACGATGCCGGCTCGGTGATGACCAGCGCCATCTTCGAGGCCTTTCAGACCGTCTACCGGCGCAAGGTGCGGCGGCTCCTGGAGCTCGCCCGCCTGCCCGGCGTCAAGCCCGAGGACCAGCAGCTGTCGCCGATGCTGGTCGATCTACTCGCCGAGCAGGCGTGCAAGATCGCCGGACACTTTCGCAGTATCTGCATCCGGGCGGTCGACTACTGTCCTCCCGTCGACCTGCACCTGGGAGAGTACCTGCGCGCGATGATCACCGCCGACTACGACCTGGTGCCGTCCGATCCCTGGGGCTACCGGGAGGCGCTGGTCGACTCCTTTCGCCGGCGCCATATCGACCCGCCCGGAGTGCGCAACCTCTCCGAGCAGGAGCTGCTGTGGCGACGCCCGGAGCACGAGGTCGGTCCGATCGAAGGCCTGGCCTTCGCCGATCTTCAGTTCGACGGCGACCCCGGCCGGCCGATGAGCGCGGAGGAGCTCACCCGCCGTGCCAAGATTCTCGGCCGCTTCGTCACCCAGCCGCAGCACCTGGCGCTCTTCGGCTTGGCGCCGCCGAGCGAGGCCGACGGCCTCGACCATCCCTGCGTCGAGTCGATTCGGACGAATCGCCGCGTCAGCCCGGACGGCGACGTGGGCTTCGACCTGGTCGCCGAGGTGACGCAGAAGCGCCTCATCGCGGCCGGCGACGAGCGGCTGCTCTTCTTCGGCGGCTCGACCGTCATCCTCGGCCCTCGCGGCAGAGTGCGCTACGCGATCATCAAGCGCGTCGACAACCGCGCCCGTATCGAAGACCAGGTCGCCTTCGTCACCAGCGACCGCGGTCGCGAGCTCTGGGAGACGTCCGAAGGCATGCTCAAGCCCAAGCGCGACTTCTTCCGCATGCTCGATAAGTAGCCCGACAATCGGTCCGCCGCGATCGGCTAGACTGTCGATGGTGCCGGCGCCATCGACCCTGCTCAAAGAGCTCGAGCGGCTGCGCTTCGAGTACGGCCGCGGGCTGGGCGAGCGACGACTCGGACTGCTCGAACAGCTCGATCGCGGCCGCCTGAGAACGGCTGGGCAGGTCCTCCGACTGCACGAGGCGCTCTGCCTACTGCGCGCCTACCCCGACGACCGCGCCGTGCTGCGGCGGGTGGAGTCGATGCTCGAGGGCTTCGCCGAGCGCTCGGACCTGGCGGCGCTACGCGACGAGCTGGTCGACTCGGGAATCGCCGGAACCGACGTCGACTACCGTTTCTACTGGATCACCGCCCGCTGGCTGGCCCGCGGCTGGCCCGACCGCTTGACGATCACCTGGCCGGAGTTCGACAACGCGCCCAGCCTGGTCGAGCTGCTCGATCTCCTGCTCCCCTATTCCGAGACCGTCGCCCTCGACATGGTCGACCGCACGCCGCGCCAGTGGCTCGAGGCGCTAAAGCGCGACGACGAGACCGACGCGGCCTTCCTGATCCGGCGTTTCGAGAGCTTCGACGTCTCGCCGGCGGTGCGCGAGCGGATCTACGAGCGCCTCGACGTTCCCATGCGGCTGGCCGGCAGCGCGGAGACGCCGAGCCGCACGCGCGCCAAGCACCCGGTTCCCAAGGTGATCTTCCAGAAGCGGCCGCTCGACACGAAGCGGCCGGATCTGCGCGCCCTGGTGCCGCGCCTGCGGCCCCGAGTGCGCTCGGTCTGGCTGCAAGAGGCCCGGGCGCTGATCGACCGGGCGCGCGAAGGGATGGTCACCCGCAGCCGCGACCTCGACGGCTTCACCCAGGCCGACGAGAACGACATCCGCATGGTTCGCTTCGGCCGCGGGATCGAGTTCGCCCTGATGGGCGCCCGGCCCGAGCACCGGCTCTTGCTCGAGGCTCGCTACACGATCCTGATGCTCAAGAACGGCGTGCCGATCGGCTACGCGCTGGTCAACTCCCTCTTCGGCTCGAGCGAGATCGCCTACAACGTGTTCGAGGCCTTCCGCGGCTCCGAGACCGCGCACATCTTCGCGTGCGTGCTGGCGGTCGGGCGCCGGATGTTCGGCGCCGACACCTTCTCGATCGATCCCTACCAGCTCGGCCACGGCAACAGCGAGGGCCTGCGCTCCGGCGCCTGGTGGTTCTACTACAAACTCGGTTTCCGGTCCCACGACCCGGGCGTCAAGGCGCTGGTTCGCGAGGAGCTCGCCAAGATTCGCGCCGATCGCGGCTACCGCTCGAGCGTTCGCACCCTCGACGCGCTCGCCTCCGAGTACATGTTCCTCCACCCCCGCGGCCGCAAGCCGCGGCGCGACGTCATCGGCCGGGTCGGGCTCGGCGAGATCGGGCTGCGCATCTCGTCGTATCTGGCCGAGCGCTTCGGCGCGGAGCGCGAGAAGGGAATCCGCACCTGCTCGCACGAGGCGCTGAAGCGGCTGGAGGTCGACTCGCTGGCCGGCTTCTCGCCCGCCGAGCGCGAGGCCTGGGACCGCTGGAGTCCGCTGATACGCATCCTGCCCGGGGTGGACGACTGGAACGCGAAGGACAGGCGCGCCCTGGTCGCGGTGGTGCGCGCCAAGGGCTCGCGGCGGGAGTCGGAGTTCGTCGCCCGCTTCGACCGCCACGCCCGGCTGCGCCGCGCGGTGCTCGAGCTCGCCGGCGGCTAGCTACAGCCGCTCCAGATCCTCGGGCTCCACGGTGTACTCGTGGTCGAGCTGCCCGGTGCTGCGGGTCGACGCCGGCTCGAACAGGAGAACGTGCGCCTCTTCGGCTGCAAAGGGGCTGTGCTCCACTCCGCGCCTCACGACGGCCATTTCTCCCTCGCTCAGCTCCACCGCCTTATCTCGAAAGCGAAGATCGAACTTCCCCTTGACCACCAGGAAGAGCTCGTCCTCATTCTGGTGCGCGTGCCACGGGTACTCGCCCAGGATCTTGACGAGTTTGACCTGCTGGCCGTTCAGCTCGGCAACGACCTTCGGCGACCAGTGCTCGTCGAACAGCGCCAGCTTCTCGGCGAGATTGACTCTGCGGCTCATCGGCCCTCCTCTCGGCTGAAGGGAAAGATCTCGGGGCGCGCCACCGCCCGCCAGTCGGCGCTCGACATCAGGATCGAGCGGGTGCGGAGGCCCGGGGTGAAACCGATCCGCTGCTCGGTGAGCAGCGACGGATCGGCATAGAGCGGCAGGTCGAAGATCGGGCGGCCGAAGGGCGGCACCGCGCCGGGCTCGACGCCGGTCAGGCGAAAGAGCTCCTCGGCGGTCGCGAAGCGGGTGCGGCGCGCGCCGCGATGCCGCCTCAGCAGCCGCGAGTGGAGGCTGCGACTGCCGCTCAGGACGTAGACACCGAACTCGCCGTCGACCTTGAACACCAGCGCCTTGGCGCCGCGCTCGAGCGGCCAGCCGCGCGCCGCTGCAGCCTCGGCCGAGGTGCGGACCTCGACGTGCTCGAGCTCTTCGAAGGCGACGCCGCTCGCGGCGAGGTAAGCGCGTATGGCTTCGAGGACGGTTCGACTCATCCGCGGCAGCACGATATCGGGTGGCACGCCAGCCGGTACAATCGAATGCCTTGCAGACGAGCGACAACGAGGCGATCGGCGGCACCGGCCAGCGCCCGCCCGGACGGCGGCGGCGGTGGGGCTCGACGATCGGTCTGGGGCTCTTCACCGCCTTCGCCGGTCTGATCACCGTGGTGATCGCGATCGACTGGCTGCAGGCTGTCGACACCTGGTCCTGGCAGGAGACGACCTGCACCATCGAGTCGTCCTCGGTCGTCGATGGATTCGACGGCGGATTCGCCCTGGAGGTCCGGTACCGCTACCACTACCGCGGCGAGTCGTACTCCGGCGACCGCTACCGGCACGCCGGCTCGGAGTCGAGCAGCGCCTCCGACGTCCATCGCCTCGCCGCCCGCTACGCGCCGGGCGAGAGCGTCCCCTGCATCCTGGACCCGGGCGAGCCCGGGCGCGCGTATCTGAGGCGCGCCGACCTCTGGCGCGGACTCTGGATCTTCCTGCCGCTGCTCTTCGTGGCCGTCGGGGTGGGCTCGCTCTACATGGTGCACGGCAGCTTCCGCCGGGTCGAGGGCGGACCGGACCCGGCGCCCGTCCTCGCCACCGGCGCGACCGACAAGAAGAAACCCTTCCGGGCGGTGGTCGGCATGTCGATCCTCTTCGGGGCCTTCTTTCTTTTCGGCTTCGGCATGCTGATCCCGTTCTTCGTCTGGCCCGCCTGGCAGGTCGTCGAAGCGCGCTCGTGGGTCGCCGTGCCGTGCGAGATCCTGTCGAGCGGCGTGCGCTCGCATGCCGGCGACGACAGCACGACCTACAGCGTCGAGGCGCTCTACCGCTACCGCTTCGAGGGCAGGGAGTACGTGTCGAGTCGCTATCAGTTCATGGGCGGCTCTTCCAGCGGCTACGAGAGCAAGGCGAGGCGGGTGGCCGAGATACCGGAAGGCGCGCAGGTCGAGTGCTTCGTGGATCCCGACGATCCCTTCGAGTCGGTGATCCATCGCGGGTTCGCGGCCGATTTCCTCTTCGGGCTCATTCCGCTGGTTTTCGGCCTGATCGGCGCCGGCGGACTCTGGTTCGTCATCCAGATGGCGCGCGGAGCGAAGCGCAGCGCGGCGCTCCCCAGCTGGAAGCCGGCCGCCGCGGCGGCCGAACGCGTCACCGCCGGGCCGATCGCTCTCGAGCCGACCCTGGGGCCGTTCGGCAAGCTCGGCTGCGCTCTCTTCCTGGCCCTCTTCTGGAACGGCATCGTCTCGGTCTTCCTCTGGCAGCTCGTCGCCGAGTGGCGGGCCGGGCGGCCCGACTGGCTCCTGGCTCTCTTTCTCACGCCGTTCGTGATCGTCGGCCTGCTCCTGGCGACCGGCGTGCCCTACACGTTGCTGGCGCTGCTCAACCCGCGGCCGCGCGTGCAGCTCAGCTCCGGCGCGCTCAGGGCCGGCGAGAGCGTCCAGATCGACTGGTCGTTCCGCGGCGCCGCGCGGCGCGTTCGCGCGCTCAAGATCTGGCTCGAGGGCTCCCGGCGCGAGACCACGTCGAGCGAATCCGAGGTCCGCACCACGACCCGCAAGATGCGCGAGATCGAGATCCTCGACCGGGGCGAGGGCTTCCCGATCGAGTTCGGATCGGTGGGCGTCCGCCTGCCGCGCGACGTCGAGCCGA